>JAOZTP010000105.1 GCA_029939135.1 Desulfobacterales bacterium | reverse complement strand
AAGGCGAAAAAAAATTTTAACCGCAGGAATATATATAATATTTCGAGGATTAAAAATTTTTTTCAACGCCCAAAACGGGCAAACTACAAAGTTATACAGCCTTCCTAAAGGAGAAAGATCATGGAAGTGAAAATAAAAAAAGCCAAAACAATAAAACCTGTAATAGAAACCGACAAACTCGGTTTCGGACAGCATTTTACGGATCATATGTTTAATATGGATTATAACCCTCAAAAAGGATGGCATAATCCGCGTATAGAACCGTATGCGCCGATTATCGCGGATCCGGCTATGATGGTTTTTCATTATGCGCAAGCGGTTTTCGAAGGCTTAAAGGCTTTTTACTCAAAAAGCGGAGATATACTTCTTTTCCGCCCCAAAGATAATTTTAAAAGACTTAACGATTCTTGCCGAGCGATCTGCATACCTCAAGTAGATGAAGAGTTTGCTTTAAAAGCTTTAAAACAGCTTATAGAAATAGAGAAAGATAAAGTTCCGCAAGCGGATGGAACCGCTCTTTATATAAGACCTACAATAGTGGCGACCGACGCTTATCTGGGAGTAAAACCGTCCGATACATACCGTTATTTTGTAATACTTTCGCCCGTAGGCGCTTATTACGCCGCAGGTTTTAATCCACTGAAAATATGGATAACAAAAAATCATGTCCGAGCAATAAGAGGCGGAATAGGATGCTATAAAGCCGCTGCAAATTATGCGGCAAGTTTATATGCGGGCAAAGAGGCGGCGGAAAAAGGGTATGATCAGGTTTTATGGTTAGACGGAGAAAAGCTTCAATATATAGAAGAGGTAGGCTCTATGAATATGTTTTTTATCATAGATAACGAGCTTGTAACCCCTGCATTATCAGGGAGCATCCTGCCCGGCATAACGAGAAGATCTATCATTCGACTGGCAAAAGAATGGGGTATAAAGGTTTCGGAAAGGCAAATAAGCGTTGACGAGCTTGTAGAGGCTTCCGAAGCGGGAAAATTACAGGAAGCTTTCGGATCAGGAACAGCAGCGGTAGTCTCTCCGGTAGGCGAAATAGGTTACGGCGATAAGCTTTTGAATATAAACAACGGCAAAGTAGGCGAAATTACCGCCAAATTCTATAAAAGATTAACCGATATTCAATATGGCAGGGCTGAAGGTCCAGACGGTTGGATCGAAAAAGTATAAAATTTTGTTGGATAACTTCTTAATTTGCTCGTTTGCGGCGTTGAAAAAAATTTTAATCCTCGAAATATTATATATATTCCTGCGGTTAAAAATTTTTTTTCGCCTTGCAAACGAATAAATTACTTTGTTATCCAACAAAATTAGTCATTTTTTTTGCGGCTAAAATGTTTTATTTTTTAGACATGGAAATTTTCTCTTTTGATAATTTCAATAAAGGGATTTATCCTCGCTGCGTTCGTCTAAATGACATCGTAAAACAGATTCGGTAAAATGACATGATGAAAAACGTTAGCTAAAATAATGCGGCAAAAATAAGAAGCCTGTCTTGTCGAGCAAAGCGAGAAATCTCTTTATTGTTTTTATAATTCTTCTTTTTTACGATTAAATATCTCTAATAACGAGCGTTTCCTCTATAGAAAAAAGCTTTAAACTATTATCCCATAAAATTTTGCTCAATTCCTCCTCTTCAATTTTAAAAAGATTAGATAAAGTTGAAAAAACTGCTTTAACAAAAGCGGGTTCGTTTCTTTTTACCCTGTTTTTATGCGGAGCCGGAGTAAGATACGGAGCGTCCGTTTCTATAACGATTCTATCTTTAGGAATAAAAGAGGCGAGGTTTCTAATTTTTGCGCCTCTGCCTTTTATTGTAACAATTCCGGTTATTCCGATATAAAGCCCCAAATCAAGATACTTCTTAAGATACTGCTCGTCTCCGCTAAAACAATGAATAACCCCTTTTAAATTATCATCCGCATTTGCCTTTAATACTTCATAAAATTTTCCCTCCGTATCCCTTTCGTGAAATATTACTGGCAGATCAAGCGACAAAGCCGCTTCAAGCTGTTTTATAAACATCTTCTCTTGATTCTGTTGCGGAGAATACATCCTATTAAAATCAAGCCCTATTTCGCCCCAAGCCTTTACTTTTTTATTTTTTTGCGCAAGTTCTTTTAAAAATTCAATCTTTTCGTTAGAGCATTCTTTTGCATAATGCGGGTGAAACCCTACGGATGCGTAACAGTTTTCTATTTCATCCGCTATTTGAGCAGCTTTTATGGAGGTTTTTTTATCCGTTCCTACGCTCATAAATCCGCATACCTGGTTTTGATACGCTCTTCTTATAGTCTCTTTTAAGTCCTCTTTGTAACATTTATCGTCAAGATGACAATGTGTGTCGAAAATTTTCATATTTCCTCTTTAGAGTTTGCCGTTTAACTTTGCAATTTGTCTATTTTCGGCGTTATACTCAAATTTTAATTTTTGAAATAGATTAATATTTCTGTAGTTGAAATTTTTATGTGTCTCGAAAAGAAATAAATTACTTTGTTATGCGGCAAATTATTATTATTTATCATTTTAATTAAAAAATTTCTCCTCGCAAATAAAAATATTTTTCGTAATATCAAGATAGTCAAGGAATCTCTTTATTGTTTTTTTTTGCGTTTATAACATAGTCATAACGCTTTTTCTATTTATATTTTAATTAAACTGCTTGACACAACCCCGCTTTTTAAATAATTTTTGCAAAAAAATTACTATATTATTATAAATATCAAAATTTCGATTAACAAGGGATACAAAGTCTTAATTCTTTTTGTATCTCCGTATATTTGCATTTCAAACCAAAAGGATTAAAATAATGATAGGAATATCCAAATTATACTGCGATACCGTAGAGCCTTCGGACGCTTTAAGATACGGTAGAGATTCAAGCAAGCTTCCTTCCGAATTGCTTCAGTTTTCCATAGATAAAAAGCCAGTGGTAGTATGGAACATGACTCGCAAATGCAATTTAAAATGCGTTCATTGCTATGCTCATGCAAAAAATCAGGATTTTAAAAACGAACTTAGTTTTGAACAAGGCAAAAGCATAATAGACGACCTTGCCGCTTTTAAATCGCCTGTTATTCTTTTTTCCGGCGGCGAGCCTTTATTAAGAGAAGATTTGCCGCAACTTGCCGAGTATGCGGTAAAAAAGGGTATGAGAGCGGTAATATCTACTAACGGGACGCTTATAACCGAAGAAAAGGCTCGCATTTTAAAGGATGTAGGGCTTTCTTATGTTGGAATAAGCCTTGACGGCATGGAGGAGATTAACGATAAATTCAGGGGAATAAAAGGGGCTTTTAAAGCGGCTCTTAAGGGAATAGAAAATTGTAAAAAAGCCGGAATAAAGGTGGGGCTTCGTTTTACAATTACAAAACATAATGCCGGCGAAATAAAACCTATATTCGATTTGTTGGAAAAAAAGGATATTCCGCGAGCATGTTTTTATCATCTTGTATATTCTGGCAGAGGAACAACTTTGGTTGAAGAGGATTTAACTCATGCTCAAACAAGAGATGCGGTAAAGCTTATTATGAAGCTTACAAAAGATTTGCATGATAAAAATATGCCGAAAGAGGTTTTAACCGTAGATAATCATTCGGACGGACCTTTTTTATACATGCGGCTTTTAAAAGAAAATTCCGAGCGAGCGGCAAAAGTTTTGGAGCTTCTTAAAATGAACGAAGGAAATAACTCGGGACGGGGCATCGGCTGCATAAGCTGGGACGGAGAGATTTATCCGGATCAGTTTTGGAGGCATTATTCCTTTGGAAATATTTTAAAGCGTCCTTTTTCGGAAGTATGGACAGACTTATCCGAGCCTTTGATGAAAAAATTAAAAGATAAGAAGAAATATGTAACCGGCAGATGCGCCAAATGTAAATGGCTTGATATTTGCGGGGGTAATTTTAGGGTTCGAGCCGAAGCCGTTACAGGAGATTTATGGTCGCCGGATCCAGCCTGTTATCTAACGGATGAAGAAATAGGGATATAGAGGAGGAGATAGGGGAAGAAGGAGGAGAGGAGGATAGGATCTAAAAAATAAAGAAAACGACTTTTAATTTTTTTATTGCAAAATATAAAATGCGGTAGAGAAGTTGCCTGCAACCTCTTTTGATAACGCCGAATCTTTAAACGAAGTAAATCTTCATTATTAAAAAAATAAAATAAGAATAATAAAATTTTATCGGATAACAAAGCGATTTGTTGGTTTGCAGGGCGAATTTTTTTTTAACCGCAGGAATATATATAATGTTTCGAGGATTAAAAAAAAAGATTCAACGCAGCAAACGGGCAAATAGCGAAGTTATACGACAAAATTTAAGGAGTGAAAATGCTTTTTCCTGAATACAGACCAAGACGCATGAGACAAACAAAAGCTTTGCGCAACATGATACGCGAAACAAGAATTAGTCCGTCCGATTTCATTTTTCCGCTTTTTGCGGTAGAAGGTAAAAATATAAAAAACCCTATACCCTCTATGCCAGGGCAGTTTCAATTAAGCGTAGAAAATATAGCCTCAATGGCTGCCGAAGCTTATAAGCTCGGAATACCGGGAATAATACTTTTCGGTATTCCCAATAAAAAGGATTCTTTAGGAACCGAAGCTTATAAAAAGGACGGAATTGTTCAAAAAGCGATAAAAGCGGTTAAAAACAGGGTTCCCAATATAACCGTAATAACCGACGTATGCCTTTGCGAATATACGGATCATGGACATTGCGGCATAGTGGAAAAAGGAAAAATAGATAATGATTCCACAATAGACCTTCTTGCCGACGCCGCTGTTTCTCATGCAAGAGCCGGAGCCGATATGGTTGCGCCGTCCGATATGATGGACGGACGGGTTGCGGAAATAAGGGACAGGTTGGATGATAACGGATTTATTAATATTCCTATAATGGCTTATTCGGCAAAATATCATTCCGCATATTACGGACCCTTTAGAGAGGCGGCAAACTCCGCGCCAAAATTCGGAGACAGAAAAACTTACCAGATGGATCCCGCAAATGCAATGGAGGCTATAAGAGAGGCGAATATGGATGTAGAGGAGGGAGCGGATATTATAATGGTAAAGCCCGCTTTGTCTTATTTGGATATTATATACAGGGTGAAGACGGAGATTGACCTTCCTATAGCCGCATATAATGTAAGCGGAGAGTATTCTATGATAAAGGCGGCGGCAAAGCTTGGTTTTATAGACGGCGAAAAGGTTATGATGGAAACTCTTACTTCGATTAAAAGAGCGGGGGCGGATATTATATTGACGTATTTTGCCATAGAAGCCGCCAAAAAATTCGGCGCATAACTTTGTAGTTCGCTCGTTTGCGGCGTTGGATAAAGATTTTTAATCCTCGAAAGACTTTAGTATTCCTCCGGTTAAAAATTTTTATCCGCCTTGCAAACAAACAAATTACTTTGTTATCCGCCGAATTTTTTACTTGCATTGCGCTAAATTTTTAATCCTCGAAATAGTTGATCTGTTTCTACGGTTTAAGCTAAACTGCTTTGTTAAGCGGCAAAATTTTATTATTATTTTTTTGTTTGATTTCATCTACTTATATTATCTCGCCAAGATGTCAGAAGTTTTTTTTGCATTTAATCGCCGTATAATATAAGGAGAAGGTATGATTAAAAGAATATCGATTCGAAAATTAGATGGGTTACTTTCAAAGAATATTCCGCATATTTCTAATGATGATAAGGATGAAATGGCTATCCCTTCGTATCTTCATTGGAATCCGTTAATACGTTGGCTAATGTGGAGAAGATACGAATATATTACTCGCCTTGCCGGGTTTTCAAATAGTATGAGCGCGTTGGAGTTTGGGTGCGGAACAGGCGTTTTTTTGCCGGAATTGGATAGCAGGTGCAACAAGGTTTACGCCATTGATATATTTCCGGAATTTGCAAAAATTTTAAGCGACGAACTGGACTTGAACATATCTTTTATAGATAATCTTTCGGAAATACCGAACAATTCTTTAGACATTATTATTGCGGCAGACGTTCTCGAGCATATTGATAGTAAAGAATTGATTGAATATTTAAAGATATTTTCGGAAAAGTTAAAAAGTTCCGGCAGATTAATAATATCTGGACCTACGGAAAATATTTTTTATAAAATCGGACGCATATTAGCGGGGTTTGCGGATAAAGGCGACTATCATCATACTAATATTAATAATTTAATCGATGTAATTAGTAAATATTTTGACTTGCAAAGAACAAGGCATTTGCCTTTTAGATTGCCGCCTTTTTTATTTAAGGTTTCCGAATTCAAACAATTCAATAGATAAAAAACCAATTTGTAAAAGATAAAAGGAGTATATTGAAAATTTGACTTCTATTGTTCGGTTCATTATCAAATAAAAGCGGTTAAAACGTTGATATAGGCAATATTAACGTTCGTTTTTGCAATATCAATATTTATCCTCGCAATATCAACGCAAGTCTTAAGGTCTTCAAGGTTTATCTCATCAATATCAATTTTATTTTTATAATTATAGCGTTTATATTTATAATATTAATCTTTATTCTGAAATATTAATATCTATTTTAATAATATTAATATTTGTATAGATAATTATTAACTTTTTTTGATAAAATTAATACTTTTTTTGATAATATCAACCTTTTTCTTGACAATATTAACCCTTATATAATAAAAACAGGCTTAATTTAACGCAAAATAAAGGAGAAAAGAATGAGATTTCCATTAAGAGAGGCTGAAGTATTGAGGCTTGCCGAAAGAATGGAGTCCGGTTTTGGTAGAAACGCTTCCGTTTTTACGACTTTGCCTGTTCCGTTTGAAGAGTTTAAAAAAGCTGTGATAACCTATAATCTTGCTATAAATAATTATGTTGCGGCGCGTTCTGCTATGGATAAAACCTCTCAAGCTAAAAAAACCGCTCGTCAAAAACTTGTAAATATAATGAAAAGAGAGATTCGATATGCGGAGAATGCCGCAACCGGAAACGAAGAGGCGCTTTTCTCCATAGGTTGGGGTAAAAGAAGAATTCCGCCTCCGATTGAACCGCCCGAAGTCTGCTATAATTTTAAAATAGATAAAGAAGGGAAGGGATGGCTCTCTTTATCTTGGGAAAAAGCGGAAGAAGGCGGCAAATCCGCATTCTATATAATAGATAGAAAAACCGAAAACGGAGTTTGGGAAAAGGCGGGAAGATCTTTTGAAACTAAAAAAGATCTTGTTGATCAGCCGATCGGAATTCTGCTTGAATATAGAGTGGCGGCATTTAATAAAGCGGA
>JAOZTP010000201.1 GCA_029939135.1 Desulfobacterales bacterium | reverse complement strand
AAAATGGCGCTTACTCTTATAAGCAGAAATTCCGGCAAAGGAGTTAGAGTTTCGGCTCGTCCTAATGTTTTTGCTCCGAATGAAGAACATAGTAAACTAACGGCAAAAATAAGAAACGGGGAAGCGGACGAACAGGAAACAAGAAAATCCACACAGCTTTATTTTCAAAGAACCTGCGATATATTAGAAAAACCTTATGAAGAACTTTTCATAATAAAAAATATATCCGATAAACCGCCTCTTATGGCGAAAGTTGAAAAGTCCGAAATTTGCGACAAATGCGGAGAGGCTACAATGAGTTCAAAGCTTGAAAGGGTTGATGGCGAGCAAAAAGTATGCAGAGCCTGTTTAAATTTTGCCGTCTAACTTCGCAGCTTGCCCGTTTTATGCGTTAAACAAAATTTTGTTCGCCTTGAAGATAAACAAATTGCAAAGTCAGACGACAAAATCTATCCGATTATAAATATAAAAAGGTTTGCCGCTTTTAGAATTTTAGAACGTTTTGAAGATAAGCAAACTATTTTGTTATTAAGGATTAACACGAAAGAGAGGGAGCTTGCGCCCTCTCTACTTTTAAAAATCAAATTCAGAATCGCAGGCTATAGGATATCGCCTGCCGTAGCCGAAAGCTTTGGCAGTTACCTTAAGACCCAAAGGCGCCTGATATCTTTTATATTCGTTTTTCGATATCCGTTTTATAATATCTTCGACAAGCCTCTTATCAAAACCTTCTTTAACAAGGCTGTTACTATCTTTATCCTCTTCTATAAAGCCTTTTAAAACGGCGTCTAAAATTTTATAAGGCGGGAGTTCGTCTTCATCTTTTTGCATAGGCGCCAGCTCCGCGCTTGGCGCTTTTCGTATTATATTAAGCGGTATTTTGGGACGCTTTTTATTAATTATATAGCTTAACTCGTAAACCGTAGTTTTGGGAACGTCGGCTATTACCGCAAGAGCGCCCGCCATATCTCCGTAAAGGGTGCAGTATCCTACCGCAAGCTCCGATTTGTTCCCCGTAGTTAAAACCAATGCGCCGGTTTTATTGGAATAAGCCATAAGAATTGTTCCTCTTATCCTTGCCTGAATATTCTGTTCCGTTATGTCCGGCTTATTTGATTCGGAGGTAAAAAAAAGACCGCTTAAAAACTCCTTATAAATTTTATCAATAGGTATTACCTCTAATTTTATATTTAAATTTTCGGCAAGAGCGCGAGTGTCTTCGTAGTTTTCTTTACTTGTATATAAGGAAGGCATAAATATTCCGATTACATTTTCGGACCCTAAAGATTCAACTGCAATAGCGGCGGTTAAGGCGGAATCTATGCCTCCGCTTAAACCGATTGCGGCTTTTGAAAAGCCGGATTTAATAATATAATCTTTCACGCCGATAATAAGAGCGTTTAAAATAGATTCGTTTTCGTGGGCAAAATTTAAGGTTAAAGGATTATAGCTTTCGGAAGGGGCGGTATCATAAATAATAATATCCTCTTTAAATTCCGCCGCCATTACGCGAAAATTGCCTCGCGAATCGCATACGCCGCTTAATCCGTCGAAAATAAGGCTATCGTTTGCTCCCGCCTGATTTACATATATAAAGGTTACGCCGTTATTTCTTGCCGCCGAAGATATTAAAGAGGCTCTGAAGTTATTTTTTTTTGCTTCAAAAGGGGAGGCGGATATATTAATGATAATTTTTGCTTCGTCCTCCGCAATCTCCGCTACAGGATCATTTTGATAATATCTATCCGATATTACGCTTTTATCATTCCAAAAATCTTCGCAAATAGTAAGACCGATTTTTTCGCCTTTATATAAAAAGGCTTTGGAAGTTTTGCCCTCTTCAAAATATCTTGTTTCGTCAAAAACGTCGTAAGATGGCAATAACCGCTTATAAGCTTTATGAATAATTTTTCCGTTTTCAAACAAAGCCGCTGCGTTCAAAAGAGGTTTTTCCCCTTTTATATCGTTTACATCCGCATATCCGCATACTACTCCTATGCCTTTTATACTTTTTACAAGCCGTTTAAATGTATTAAG
>JAOZTP010000017.1:3759-24498 GCA_029939135.1 Desulfobacterales bacterium | reverse complement strand
GACAGAATCAAAATTCAACGGAATCAAAAAACGGGGCGTCTGCAAAATATTCCGAAACAGCGTTAAAAGATAAGCCGGAGGATATTAAACCTTCCATCTTTTCACTTATGCCTTTGGATGAAGAGCAGGTAAAAATTTTTTCTAAACAATCTAGCGTTCAAGATACAAACGTTTTTTTAGAAGCTATTAAAAGAGCGGATGCGGATATATTTTGCGCGCGTCCTTTAGATTTAACATCCTTAATTACTTATTGGAAAAAGAATAATAAAATTGGCAAACTTTCCGAATTAATAGCGGCAGATATAGAGGCAAAACTAAAAGAGCGGGATACTGATAGAGATTCTTTGCTTCCTCTAACCGAGCAAGAGGCAAAATTCGGCGCGGCAACTCTTGCGGCGGCGCTTACCTTTACCAAAAAAAATCGTATTCTTATCCTCGAATCAGACCCTGACGATAAAATTAAAGAAAGTTCCGTTAACGCCCAAAATATTTTAACGGATTGGGATATTAATAAAATCAGAGCGCTTTTACAGCGTCCCATTTTTGATCAAGCCGTTTACGGCGCCGTAAAATTCCATCATCGGAGCATACGGGAATATCTAACGGCACAATGGCTTTATTCTTTATTGGAACAAAAAATGCCGAAAAATTTAATTGACAATCTGTTTTTTAAAAATAGTTACGGCGAAAAAGTAATAGTTCCTTCCATGAGACCAATTCTCTCGTGGCTGATACTTTTTTACGAAAATATCCGAGATAAAACCGCAGATTTTGCGCCGGAAATATTTATTCAAGGAGGCGACCCTGCAGCGCTCCCAATTGATATTAGAAAAGATATGATAAAGCGGTTTTGCAAACTTTATGCCAATATGCCGATTATAAATCGGTCTTTTGATATATCCGAAGTAAGAAGATTTGCCTCTTCCGATATGCAAAAAACAATCGGCAAATTATTGGAAACTTATGCGGAACATCGGGATATAGCAAATTTGCTTCTTAAAATTATATGGCAAGGGAAAATCGAAAAATGCGCTACAAAAGCTTTATCCTTTGCTACTAATAAAAAAAATGACGAATATACCCGCATATACGCAATCCGAGCGATTGCCGCCGCAGGTTCAAAAGAGCATAAAAATAAGCTTATTAGCTGCCTAATTAAAGATCAGGATTTAAAAAATGATAAAATAATCGGCGCGTTAATTGAATCTTTTGCGCCGGATATTCTTTCAATTGATAATATTATTTTGCTCCTTGCCCATATTAAAGAAAATAAAAAACGTTTGAGTGTATTGACAGCAAAATATTCTTTAAAAAATCTTTTTAAATACAAATTATCCGAAACCGATATTGTTAATTTAATTAAGGCGATTTTGCCGCTTCTTAAACAACCTCCTTTAATTGAGGCAAGATCTTTTGAAATTTCGGAACAATACAAATGGCTTTTATCAGCCGCCGCAATAGGAGCAGAAAAGCTTGTTAGTATTAAAAGCCCCAAAGCCTTTGATAATAAGGTATTGGAAATCATATCTTTATATCAAACTCCGCCCTCTTTTTATGGCGGCTATAATTCCGATAAAAATAGGCTTGAAGAACTTGTTCCGCAATGGCGTAAACTAAACCATGCTCTTTTTTGGTTTGATACGGATAGAATTAGGGTATATCGTAAAAAAAAAGATGGAACCAGTTTAGAGCATTGGCATTTTGTTGATATATATGATCATTTTTGGAAATTTACTTTAGAAGACTTTGATACTATTTTAAAAGATATTCGTGATAAAAAGAATATAGATAATCGAAAGGTAGCATTATCTCTATCCTTTGATATATATAAAAATAACGGCAGAGGCGTAGCCCGTAGAAACGCGCTTAAAAAAGCGGTAAGCGGAGAACCGGAGCTTGAAAAAAAGCTTAATCTTTATTTAAACCCGCCTCCGATGTCCGAAGAAGAGCGTAAATGGAAAAAAAAGGAAGCTTCTTATAAAAGAAGCGCTAAACGCCAAAAAATAAAAGAAGCTAAAGAGCTGGAAAGTTGGCGCAAATGGCTACAAAAAAAAACTTCGGTTTTACGAGATACAAGCATTGCAACTAATGGTAGTATTTGGAATGCTACAGATTATTTGTTAGAATACTTACGCAATAAAAGGTTAGATACAAATAAATTGGCAACTGCAAACTGGCGCGATATTATTCCGGAATTCGGGGAATCTGTAGCCAAAGCTTATCGGGACGGATGTATAGATTATTGGCGAAAGTATAAGCCTATGGTTAAATCGGATGGGATTAAAGATACAAGCAGTATTCCAAATGCCGTTATAGTGGGACTTAGCGGCATTAAAATGGAATCCGAAAAAAAAGGCTGGCTTAACAACCTATCGGAAATCGACGCTGAAATTGCCGCAAAATATGCGGTTAAAGAATTAAACGGTTTTCCGGATTGGATAGAGCAATTATATGATAAATTCCCTAATATTGTTAAAAACCGCATTTTAACCGAAATAGAGTGGGAATTTTCTAAACATGACGGCGATACATGCTATTATGTATTAGGTAAGGTATCATATACGGATTGGTTAAAAAATAGAATAGCCGAAGATATTTTTTTATTTTTAAAAAAATATGAACCAAAAGCAGACGAAATCTTAAAACATGGTTTATCAATATTTTTTACGAATAAAAATATTGATAAAAAAGCTTTTATTAAAACCGCAAAAACCAAAATTTCTATTGCCAAATCTCTTGATAAAAAAGCATCATGGCTTGCCGCATTAATGGGCATTGATGCCGAAAACGGATTGAAGGCTTTAAATAATATCCTTGATGCAATTGAGGATAGAAAAGACCAAACTCAATTATCAATGCTTTTTATTAAAAAACTATGCGGCGAAAAATTTACAAAGATCATCAGAAGTAATTATGAAGATTATAAACGCCCGAACATTCTGCTTCCTCTTATAAAACTTATGTATAAACATATTCGTATAGAAGATGATACTATTCGCGAAAGCGGAAGAGCTTATATGGTTAAACTTCGAGATGATGCAGAATATGGCAGAAATCAACTTTTTAATATATTGTTTAATATCCCGGGCAAAGAAACTTATAATGCCATAATAGATCTTGCGCATACTTATCCCAATAAAAAGGCATGGTGTATTTGGGAAGCCAAAAAAAAAGCGGAAATTGCCGCGGAGCAAAAGGCATGGAACGAAAAAGATATAGCCTGTTTTGCAAAAAACGGGGTTAAAACTCCTAAAACCGCTTATGATCTTTATGAATTAGTCTGTTATATGTTATCCGATTTAAAAGCGGATTTGGAAGAGGGGAATGACAGTTTTGCATCAATTTTAATTAAAGCTGGTCATGAAACAAAATACCGCAAATATATTGCAAAGGAGCTAAAAAGATGTAGTAAGGGACGCTACAATCTCGCTCAGGAAGATGAACTTGCGGATAAAAAAAAGCCGGATATTCATATATTAGGAACCGGAGGCTTGAAAACATATTTGCCTATTGAAATTAAAATTGCGGATAAATGGACGCCATCAGAGCTTATGGAAAGATTGAAAAACCAATTATGCGGGCAATACCTTCGGGACGTTAAATCTAATTTAGGTATTTTTCTGTTAATCTATCGCGGGACAAAAAAATATTGGAAACATCCCGATAAAAACAATAAAAAGTTAAATTTTTTAAATCTACTTCAACTCCTTGAAGAAGAAGGAAATAAAATAATAACCAAAGACAATAAAATAAAGGATATTAAGATAATAGGCATAGACCTTACAAAAAGAAATAAAAAGACTATCATAAAAAGTTAAAATGAAAAAGATTATATACTTCCTAATATTAATACCGCTTTTTTGCAGCATAGCTTATGCAAAAACGGTTATCGACCAAACAGGCAGAAAATTAATAATACCGGATAATCCGCAAAAAGTAATATCTCTTGCGCCCAATATAACCGAAATAATATTTGCAATAAAAGAGGAAAAACGGCTTATAGCCGCAACAACGCACAGCGATTATCCGCCGAGAGCAAATAAGCTTTATAAAATCGGCTCTTATACAAGGTTTGATATAGAAAAAATTATAAGTTTAAAGCCGGACATTTGCATAGGAATAAAAGAGGGAAACCCCAAAAACAGCATAAACAGGCTCGCCGAGTTTAACATCCCTGTATATGCGGCAAATCCTAAAGATTTGAATTCGGTTATCTCCTCCATAATTGAAATAGGCGCTTTGCTTAATGCGGAAAAAACCGCCTTACTTCTGGCGGAACAAATGAGAAACAAAATTAATAAAATCAAAAAAGCCGCCTTAAAAAATAAAAAGAAACCTACCCTATTTTTTCAGATAGATACAAATAGATTCTTTTCCGCAGGCTCAGATACCTTCATACACAAACTTATAACTACGGCAGGAGGAAAAAATGCAGCGGAAAAAACAAAAGGGTATCCCAAATTCAATAAAGAGCAGATATTGAAACTATCGCCAGATATAATAGTTATAGCCTCTATGAAAAAAAATAAATCTTTTAAACAAGCGGCAGCGAAATGGAAACAGTTTAAAAGCATTCCGGCGGTTGCGGCAAATAGAATATTTTTTGTAAATGCGGATATTTTTAACCGTCCGTCTCCGAGAATAATAGAAGGGCTGGAACAACTTGCCGACATAATCAAGGAATTTAATAAACCTTAATAACAATAATTAGTAGCGGAGATGTCCAAAGTTTTTTTGCGTAGCGACAAGCAAAAAACGAAGCAAACAAACTTGGATATCTCAAAATGGAATATAAACAGAGGAAATAATAAAAAAATTTCTCTCTTCGGTCGAAATAACAAGAAGCGCTCTTTTAAAAGGATTTTTCGCTTTGCTCAACAGGACGGGCTTCTTATTTCTACCCTATTATTTTGACGGACGCTTTTTCTTACTTTGTCATCTCGACAAACATTTTTTTACCGCATAATATCAATAAGAGCGGCAAGGAAAAATTTCATAATAAAAATAAAACATAATGACAAAAAATAAAAACATAGCCGGAAAAATCGCAATTACCTCTACGGTTTTCTTCTTAATACTTTTAACCTGCGTAATATTCGGAATAATAACCGGAAGCGCGGATATAGAAATAAAAAAAATTTTAATCGATTTATTTGCAAATCAATACGACATAACCGATACGGACATTGCAATAATACTTAAAATAAGACTGCCACGCGTTATAACCGCCGCTATTTCCGGAGCGGTTTTATCTCTCGGCGGGCTTGTATTTCAGGCTATGCTGCGCAATCCGCTTGCGGAGCCTTACATACTCGGAATCTCCGGCGGCTCCGCAATAGGCGCTATAATAGGAATTGCTCTCGGTTTTTCCTACTTTCCAGGAGTAGGCTTTACGGCTTTTGCAGGAAGCATGGCGTCTGTTTGCGCTTTAATAATAATCAACTCCAAAGACTCCGCCTTTAAAAAAGATTCTCTTATTTTATCCGGCGTAATATTAAACTCCTTTTTTTCCGCCATAATAATGTTCTTAATATCCATTTCAAACAGCGCGGAATTAAGAGGCATACTATTTTGGCTAATGGGGGATTTCTCTATAATAGGCATGAATGACGTAAAAATACTTGCGGCGTTAACATTGCCCGCCTTTATTTTCTTCTTTTTTATATCTTCCAAAATGAATCTACTTGCATTGGGAAGCGATATGGCAAAAAGTATGGGAGTTAATATAAAAGCGATAGTTTTAAGTATGCTGATAGTCTCCTCATTTATGGTAAGCATATCCGTAGCATGTTCCGGCTTGCTCGGATTTGTAGGGCTTGTAATTCCCCATCTGCTAAGGCTGATAATAGGAGCGGATCATAGAATACTTGTTCCGGCTTCAATATTAGGCGGAGGGGCATACATGGTTTTATGCGATATTTTGGCGAGAACCGTTCTAATCGCAGGCGGCGAAATACCGGTAGGCGTGATAACCGCCTTAATAGGAGCGCCTTTATTTATAATTCTTTTAAAACGAAATCCTGCGGGATAACTTCGTAGTTTGCCCGTTTGCGGCGTTGAAAAATTTTTCGCCTTGCAAACAAACAAACTACTTTGTTATACGCCGAAATTTCAATCATTCTCTTTGCGTCTAAATTTTTTAGACTTGCGTATTTCCTCTCAAAAAATCTCTTTGGTTATGGGAAACGTCTCTCTTTTATCAGTCTTATGATCAATTATATAAAAAAGAGATGTCTCTTTTCTTATTTTCTCGTCAAGCTCTTTTATTCTTGTTCGATCAATATCATAAACATGTATATAAACTTTACGAAAACCTTTTAGGACTTTTTCATAAGAGGTTAGTATGCTGACTATTTTACCATTATACCCTCTTATTATATCTGCAACATCCTTGATGCTTCCGGGGCGATCTTCGGTTTGGAAAGCAAATGAAACCCCTCTGTTTTTTATTCCGGAAATAGATATTAACACTTTGAATACGTCGGATTGAGTAATAATTCCCATAAGTTTTTTATCATGATTTACTACCGGAAGTCCTGATATTTTTTTCTCCAACAGTATTTCGGCAGCCTCTTGAATCGTATAATCAAAAGGGACTACAATAGGATCTTTTGTCATAATATTTTTAACTTTAATGCGAGCCATAAGATATAAAAGCTCATGCATATCCAATCCGGTAGCATCCGAAGGCGAGGCTTTAAGCAGGTCTTTATCTGTAACAATTCCTACAAGAGATCCTTTTTTCATAATAGGAAGTCTGCGTATATTATTCTCTTTTAATAAATTTATGGCATCCTGCATAGAATCGTTTATATCTGCCGTAATAACCTCCCTGTTCATCCAATATTTTACTATCATAATATCTTCTCCTGTTAATAGTTCCGATAACAAATTGCAATTTTATTTTTACCAATAATGTCAATAAATTATATGGTTATAAAATATTTTTCAAAATACCCCCACTGTTATTCAACATAACATGTTTATATTGCGATGGCAAAAATTTATTTTTACCGTATCCGATATTTTTATCTTACTTTCTATTTTAACCGATTAAACCTTATATGAAAAATATCGAAAAATTTTTTTAAAAGAGGGGGGAAAAGGCAAACTTCGGAAAAACATAAACAAACAAAAAAACGGATATAAAACCTGTTGCCCATCTTATTTGCCGGTGATATGTAAAACGGATAAAAAAAGATCGAAGCGCTCTTTAAAATCTTTAATACAGGATATAAACATAATGAAAAAAAAACTGTTTCTCGGCATAGACGCAGGATCCTCAAGAACAAAAGCGGTTCTTACGGACAAAGATAAAAAAATGGTCGGATATGCGGTTCAAAAATCTGGCATAGATTTTTCAAAGGCTGCAAATCTATGTTTAACAGAGGCTTTAAGTAACGCAAAGGCAAGCCTTGCCGATATTGAATCTGCCGTTTTTACCGGATACGGAAGAAATAATATCTTTATTGAAGTTCCAAAAGCCGTAAAAACAGAGATAAGCTGTCATGCAAAAGGATGTTACGCCTATTTCCCTTATGAAATAACCGTAATAGATATTGGCGGGCAGGATAATAAGCTTATTAAGATAAATAAAAACTCAAGAATCGAAAGCTTTAAAATGAATCGCAAATGCGCTGCCGGAACAGGGGCTTTTTTGGAAGAAATGGCGTTGCGGCTTGATATTCCCGCAAGTCGTCTTAACGAACTTGCCGAAAAATCGGAAAACATGGTAAAGCTCGGAAGTTTTTGCACCGTTTTTTCGGCTACCGAGGTGTTAGAAAATATTCAAAAAGGGGTTAAAATCTTTGATATTGCAAAAGGAATTTTTCATTCCGTTATCAAAAGAGCGTTTGAGATGGATGCGCTTTCCGAAATCGTAGTTATAACCGGAGGAGTAGCAGCTCATAATCCTTTTATTATTAAAATGGCAGCGGAAGCCGCTCCGGATAAAAAAATTTTAACTCCGGCTCTGCCTCAATTTACAGGGGCTTTCGGAGCCGCTTTATACGCCGCAAATTCCGTTGCATAACCTCCTTTTTTGCCGCTTTAAAGGGTTGCAAACAAACGGCTTTATTATCGCGTAATTTAATTTAAATATAAAAAACGCCCTATAACTAAAAAATCATTATAAAATAGAGGCTGGTTAAAAAGCATATATAATGCTTAAAAAAATAACCGGTTAATAAAAATGGATAAATCAAAAAAAAATTCCGAAATCAAACTCGCTGTAGTAATACCCTGTTTTAATACTGCAAAACACATTAAAAAGGTTATCGAAACCATCCCTGACAAGGCGAATCATATCATCATAATTGATGATAAATGCCCTCAAAGGTCCGGCAAAATAGCGGAGAATTTAAAAAATAATAAAGTTATAGTTATATATCATAAAAAAAATAGGGGCGTAGGCGGAGCCGTAATATCCGGATATAAAAAAGCTATGGAATTAAACTGCGATATTATAGTAAAAATGGACGGAGACGGGCAAATGAATCCCGAATATCTGGACAAGCTGATTATGCCGATTATAGAAAAAAAAGCGAATTATGCCAAAGGCAACCGCTTCTACGACTTTAAGGCGTTACAAGCAATGCCTAAAATAAGATTAATAGGCAACGGCATCCTTTCTTTTTTTACAAAAGCCGCTTCAGGATATTGGAATATTACAGACGTTGTAAATGGTTATACCGCTATAAGCGGAAACGCTTTAAAAAATATTAATCTATCAAAGTTAAACGAAGGTTATTTTTTTGAAATAAACATGCTAATACAAATCGGAATAGCGGGCTATGTAGTGCATGACATTCCTATACCTGCGGTTTATCGGGACGAAACAAGCAACATGAGAATTATGCAGATACTTACGGCGTTTCCTTTTTTATTATTTATCGGATTATGTAAACGAATATTTTACAGATACTTCATTTATGATTTCAACATGGCTTCCATATATATACTGCTCGGTCTGCCTATGACTATATGGGGAATAGCGTTCGGACTATACAGATGGAGCGTCGGAATAGCGACCGGAATTCCAAACAACTCGGGAACAATCTTTATTGCGGTTCTCCCCTTAATATTAGGGGTTCAATTTTTGCTACAGGCAATTAATATAGATATTGCAAACATACCTTTTAAAAACCGCAATAACCAATAATAAAGGGAGTATTAAATGTATAAAACCGTCATAATTATGATCTGCGTATCGGCGTTGCTAACCGCCTCCAATCTGCTATTAAAAACGGCGGTTATCCATTTTAAAACAGGCGTCCAACTAACCTCCATACTTGAATTCATATCCGATTACAAATTTTGGGCAAGCATATTATTTACGGGACTTGCCCTAATATTATGGCTATACGTCTTAACCTACGAACAAATATCAACCTCCTATCCGCTTATTAGCATAAGCTATATTTTTATGACATTTGCCTCCTATTATCTTTATGACGAAAAAATAACCTCAAACAAAATAATAGGCGTAGGGTTAATATGCTCCGGCATCTATTTTTTATTTAAAGAAACAATCAAGTTATGACAAACAAAACAAAAATCCCCCTCTTTTTATTATGCCGAAAAATTGCGGAACGCTTTAAATTGCGGCATATTCTACTTATAGGCTTGCTGTTTAGAATCGCCGCTTTAATAGCTATGCCGAATAACCAGTTTCCGGATTCCCATACATATGTAAAAGCGGGCGAACAATTATTTGCAAACGGCGTCATACAAAAACATAACGTTATGCCTCTATACCCTATCTTATGCGGCATATTAAATAATTTTTTACTTATAAAAATAGCGGATATAACCTTTTCTGTACTAACAATTTATATAATATATCAGCTATCCTACATAATATTTAAAAACAAAGCCTCCGCTTTGTTAAGCGCATTTATAGCGGCAGTTTATCCTTTTTTTAATTTTTACGCTACAGCGGCTTTAACCGAAACAAGTTATATCCTTTTGCTATTATCCGCTTTTTATATGCTATACAGACAAAAATTTATAATCGGGGCGTTTTTTCTAATTCTATCGATTTTAGAAAGACCTACATTAGACTTTGCGGCTCCGCTTATAATGTTTATTTTTGCATATTTTGTTCATAAGCGTCCGTTATCATACTCGGTTAAAATCTTATCCTATTATATCCTCGTCTATCTTTTATTATTTTGCCCATGGTGGATTCATCAATATAACAAATATGATAAATTTGTCCGAATAAATTTGGCGGACGGAATAGTTTGGTACAGCGGAAACAATCCGATGAATCAAAGCGGAGGCGGGGTGGCTTCGAATAGCGGAAAACCAGCAGACGTTGATCTTTCGCGCTTTGCCGAAATAAAAGACCCTTACAAACAAAACCAAGCTATGAAACAAGAGGCTTTTAAATTTATAAAAAATAATCCAGATCGCTTTATAAAACTGGCGGCATTAAAATTTTGCAGATTTTGGCGTCTATATCCTTACGCCCCCGAATATGAAAAACCGTTTTATATAATCATCTCCGTAATTAGCTACGGTTCCGTTCTATTATTCTTTCTGCTATCTACAGCCTACTTTATTTTTATCAAAGAAAACAGAATATTTTTAAGAAAACTGCTTCCCGTTTTTTTTCTTATAACCTATTTTACTCTTGTTCACATGATATTAATATCCTCTTTAAGATACAGATTTCCAATAGAACCATTTTTAATAATAAACGCCTCTTACGGCTTTATTTCTTTATTTAATAAAATTATAAAATATAATGATAAAAAAACCGAACAATTAAAATAATAAAAAAACTTCTCGCTTCGGTTAAAATAACAAACTTCTTATTTTTGCCATGTTATGTCGGCGAGCGCAGCGAGGGGAAATTTTTTAATTATCGAATAACAAATTGATTTGTTTATTTATCTATGGTTTAAATCGCGCAGGTTGGATTAAGCGAAGCAAAACCCAACCTACAGTTTCAAATTAAATGCAAAAAAATAACGAAATTTTGGCGGCTAACAAAGCAGTTTGTTCGTTTGCAAGGCGAAAAAAAATTTTAACCGCAGGAATATATTTAATATTTCGAGGATTAAATTTTTTTTTAATGCCGCAAACGGGCAAACTGCAAAGTTATACGACAAAATTTAAAAAGAGGATAACTTATGAACACTGCCTACATTTTTCCAGGACAAGGATCCCAAAAAAAAGGCATGGGCGAAACCCTTTTTGACGATTTTAAACATCTAACAGAAAAAGCGAATAACATACTTAATTACAATATAAAGAAGCTATGTATTGAAGACCCGCAAAACCTGCTCAACCAAACCGATTATACACAGCCTGCTTTATATATTGTAAATTCATTTGCGTGGCTTAAAAAAAAGGCGGAGGCAGAAAAACCGTATTATCTTGCGGGGCATAGCCTCGGCGAATATAACGCCTTATTTGCGGCTGACGCTTTTGATTTTGAAACTGGATTAAGACTTGTTCAAAAACGCGCGAAATTAATGTCTCTTGCAAAAGGAGGCGGAATGGCTGCGGTTATAGGTTTAAGCGAATCTAAAATAGCCGAAATTTTACGGGAAAACAATTTTTCAAAAATAAGCGTGGCAAATTATAATTCTTACGAGCAGATCGTTATATCCGGAATAAAAAACCAAATAGAAAAAGCGGCAGCGCTCTTTAAAAAAGCCGGCGCAAAACTGTATATAATACTTCCGGTAAGCGGAGCGTTTCATTCCGAACAAATGATGCAAGCAAAAAAAAAATTTATCGAATTCATAGAACAGTTTCGGTTTAATCCGCCGCAAACTCCGGTAATATCAAACGTTACGGCAAAAGAACATGAAAACAACAACATAAAAAAGCTTTTATGCCAACAAATAACCTCTCCCGTAAAATGGAGACATACAGTAGAATACCTTATAAAAAAAAGAAAAATGCAGTTTGAAGAAATAGGTCCCGGCAAAGTTTTAACTAATCTTGTAAAAAGAATCGAAAAATCGCTTGGCGCAAAATAAAAAAACCTTTATCTTCTCTTTCTATATATTATATAAATAAGTTTAAAAAATATAATCAAAAACAGGAGCGAGTCAGTTATGAAATATAAAAAAAAAAATCTCGTTTTTTTTATGCTCCTTCTTTTTCAACTCTTCATCTCTTTTACACCCGGATACTGTCTTACCATAAAAGAGGAAGAGGATATGGGAAAAGAGTTTTTAAAATATATCAAAAAAAGCGCAACATTCATAGAAAACCCCTTAATATTAAACTATATAAAACAGGTCGGAGATAAAATAACTTCAAAAATAGATTCCAAACCTTTTGATTTTAACTTTTATATCATAAAAAATTCCGGCTACAACGCATTTGCCGCCCCGGGCGGACATATCTTTTTAAACAGCGGACTTTTTGAAGCTATGGATACCGAAGAGGAACTTGCCGGAATATTGGCTCACGAAATAGCGCATATTACATGCAGGCATATATCTCAAAGACTTATGAAGCAAACAAAAATACAGCTTGCCACATTAGCCGGTATTGCCGCTGGAATACTTCTTGGCAGCTCCGGCAATTCGGAAGCCGCGGCGGCGATAATGCAAGGCGCGGCTGCAGCAGGCGCTTCGGCGGCTCTTGCATATAGCAGAGAAGATGAAAAACAGGCGGATCAAATAGGGCTTAAATATCTTGAAAACAGCGGTTATACAGGCGGCGGGCTTATAAGCTCTTTAAAAAAAATCAGGGAAAAACTATGGTTTACTCCGGACGAAGTTCCTACATACCTTATGACCCATCCCGGCATTGACGAAAGAATAATATATTTAAGCTCTGCAATAAAAGATATAAAACCTATTTCGGATATAAAAAATAACGATTTTGAAATGGCTAATATAGGAATTAAAGCTATATACGGCGATAAAACCCAAGCGGAAAAAGAAATAAGCTTAAAACTTCAAAAAAATCCAAATTCTCCGGCGGCAAATTACGGATATGCCATAATATTGGAAAAAATAGGAAAAAAAGAGAGGGCTGAAACCCATTTAAAAAAAGCTTTGGCGCAAAAGCCTTTTGACCCTTACATATTAAAAAAATATGGAATCCTGCTTTTTGACAAGGGAAATTATAGGGAAGCGGATAAAATAATGAAAAATGTCAATTCAATAGCGCCTGAAGATCCGGACGGCTTATTTTATATGGGCAAGCTAAAGCTTATATTAAATAACGCCGAACAAGGAATAGAAATATTAAAAAAATTAACGGGCAAACATCCTGAATATAAACAGGCTCATTACTATCTTGCAAAAGGTTATAGCCAAATCGGCAATATAGCGGATTCTCATTATAATCTCGGAATCCATTATAAAAACCAAAAAAATAAAAAAAATGCCGAGTTTCATTTTAAAAAAGCTTTAGAGGCGGAAAAAGACCCGGAAAAAAGAAAAGATATAGAAAAAATAATAGAAGAGCTTAATCCGTCTTCAATAATGTTTATAAAACCTTAACATGCCATAATTACTAACTTCAAAAAAAAGAATAATCATAAATTACTTATAAAACAACATGGAAGCGTTTAATATAAAAGGGCTTAAAATTACTATTAACAAAGAGGGCAGCCCTTATTATTTAAAAGTAAGCTACCCTCTTTACTTCGAAAAATTTACCGAAATAGAAACCGAAGATTACATCTTCCGCTTTGACCTTAATAATCGAATTAAATTCATACAAGGGAAAAAAAAGAGGATTGGAGAACAGTTTAAATTAAACTGCGCATCAGACTGGATATACTATTGCGCGGCGGGATATAAAGGGGTTTATTCCTTTTTGGGAGAATATTATCTGCCCTGTTTCGGATATGCAAAAAACCCTTTATTTGACATTTACGGCTACGATACAAAATTTTTGAAAAATCTTTTCCGCGTATTTTTAAAATTAGTTAAACGCTTGGAACATATTATTAAATCCAATACGTTAAACGAGATAAATCAAATAGTAAAGGCTATTATAACCGTAAACAGCGTTCAAGCTATTAAAAAAAGAGCCGAAGAGTTTGATCAAATAACATCCGGAGGCGTTACGGTTCTGCCGCCAGACTGTCGGCATGTAGATTATGAGGTTATTCCTCTTAATATATCCTCTGGCTGCCTTTATAATTGCGGTTTCTGCTCAGTTAAAAAAGGAACAAAATTTAAAAATCGAAGTATAACCGACATATTATACGATATAAAAAGGCTCAAACGTTTTTATTCCGCAGATATTGCCAATTATAACTCTTTATTTCTCGGAGAGCATGACGCTCTTAACGCCGAAAGCAAAATAATTATAGAGACTGCAAAAGCCGCTTATAATAAATTCGGCTTTCAATATTCGCATATGAAAAATCCGACGCTTTTTCTTTTCGGAAGCGTTTCTTCCCTTATTAACGCTAAAGACGAATTGTTTGAAGCCTTAAACTCTCTTCCTTTTTATACTTATATTAATATAGGGATGGAATCCGCAGACAATTCAACCTTAAAAGCGCTTCAAAAGCCTCTTCTTTTTCAAAATATAAAAGAGGCTTTTGAAAAAATGCTTTTTTTAAACCAAAAATATATGAATATCGAAATAACTGCAAACTTTGTTATGGGAAATATGCTTTCGGACAGGCATTATCAATCGATAATAGAGCTTTCAAAATCTGCGGGAAAATCTTCGTACGGCAAAGGGGCGTTTTATATATCTCCTCTTGAAAAAAGTGGGACGCCCTCCTCTTATGTGCAAAAAAAATTTTTATGGCTTAAAAATTCCTGCGCTATGCCAACCTATATATATCTTATCCAACGTCTTTAAATTAAATTGTTTTTCGCCTTGCAAACGAACAAACCGATTTGTTCTATGACAAAATTTTATATCATTATTTTTTGTATCTAACCCCAACTCGTAGGTTGCGTTAAACATCAGACAAACAAACTTAAACGTCTCCCTTTTTATAATTAAGACCGGGACTTTCCTCTATTTTCTCTTTTTCTTCCAAACGAATTTTTCTAAGTCTTTCCTTATATAAATACCAAATCATGCAGCCAGAACGAAATTTGCAGTAAATATTAGGATCTCGGCAGGTTTCATCTCTTATCTCTATATCCTTTTTCATACAAAGCATTTATTTTAAGTCCAATTTATAGGTTTTCAATCCCTTCCGATTTTAACAATTCTTGATACCAGCAGGAAAAATCAAACATCCCTTGAGATTGCGGCTCTTCGTTAATAATGCCCAAACATATCTCGAGCGCGCCTCTTGCATAAGAATTATTATAATCTTTAATTTTCGCTCTGCTTTGAAGAAACTCGCTTATCAGCATTTGAGATGTTCTTTTTGTTTTATCCTTTCTTATATCTATCGGGTCTTTTGGTTCTTGAAACGGATCCCATTTATCGTATCCTTTTTTTAATATATATTTCTGTCTTTTTTCGGACATGCCGTCAAAAAGAATTTTTTTTCTTTTCTCTTCTTCCGTATTTTTATCTATTCTATTCTGCAACTTGCTTCTCCTTATTTATTGCAACCCCAAAAGTTTCTTCATTATATTTCGTAAGTAGAGCCATTGAAACGGGTATTAGCATTTTAAAAAGATCAGGATATTTCGACTTAATATCTTTTGTAATCTTAGCGGAAAATTCATAAAGTTTTTGTTGTAATATCTCTATTTTTACGGTTTTATACTTTTTGCTTTCTTCAAAACCTGTTCTGCCGCAAGTATGGGCAATGCCTCCTATATGAATCGGGATGCCGTAAAGTCTGCATGTTATAGGTCTGTAGTCATACAAAGAGCAGAGTTTATCCTCGGTAAGCAGAGGACATTCAATTCTTTCCAAAGACATTCTTATCACTACTTCCTGCTCATCCTTTCCGTCCTCAACCTCTTTATAAGCCCGCTTTTTAAGTTGATAAGCTTTTCTATCCGCTTTATTTGCCTTTTCTATAATAAAATCTTTATTTGCCCCGCCTATTTTATCGTTAAAATGCCAATTAATATATAAAGCTTCAATTAGTCCTATATCAAATACGGCATGACAGCAATCGGCGCAGTTTATCCTGCAACTCATACATTCGGGGTATTCCTGTTTTACCTGTTCAAAAGCGTTATCCGCAATGGCTACAATCTTTTCATATTCTTTAAAATATTTTGTAAAATCCAAAAATCCTCCTTCATTATATTGATAATCGCTATTATAAAATTTCTATTCGCATTGCTCGTTAACATTACAAATAAAAAAACCGCTCCCTGTCTTGTCAAGCAAAGCGCAAAACCTATTTATTATTTTTTGCCTTTTATTATGTCTAATATTGCCATTCAACATTTTAATTTTTCTGTTGTATTAATTCTACCGAACAATTCTCTATCTTATAAATTTTTTGGCATTTGGCGATTGTGCTTAATCTGTGAGCTATAATTATTAATGTTTTATTTTCCGCAATATCATAAATTTCCTCCATTATTTTTGTTTCCATAGCATCGTCAAGCGCAGACGTAGCTTCGTCTAAAACTAATATGGCGGGGTCGGAATATAGCGCTCTTGCTATTGCTATTCTTTGTTTTTGTCCCCCGCTTAATTTAACGCCGTTTTCCCCTACTTGCGTGTTTATTCCGTTCTGTTCCTTTTGCAAAAAATCGAATATCTTTGCCTGCGTTAAAACATCTGTTACCCTTTTTTTGTTGTATGTTTCCCCTAACGCTACATTTTCCGCTACGGTTCCGTCAAAAAGATATATGCTTTGCGGTATATAGCCTACCTGTTTTCTTAAAGCCGCTATGTTGTTATCGGTTATTTTTATATTATCTGCAAAAATTTCCCCTTCCCGAGGTTTGTATAACCCTATTATAATATCAACCAAAGTGCTTTTGCCGCTTCCGCTATGTCCGGTAAAGGCT
Source organism: Desulfobacterales bacterium (assembly GCA_029939135.1). Taxonomy (GTDB): domain Bacteria; phylum Desulfobacterota; class Desulfobacteria; order Desulfobacterales; family JAFDMD01; genus JAFDMD01. Next base: position 7,615 of record JAOZTP010000017.1, on the reverse strand, counting down.
ACCTTCTCCCCTTTTGTTATAACAAAACTTACTTTGTTTAAAATCGGTTTGTTTTTCAGATAACCGAACGTTAAATTTTTTAACCTTATCTCCTTTTCAAATGTTATAGCCTCCTCTTTTAAATCCTCTTGAGGCTGATCTATTTCCGAAGATATTATATCAAATGTTTTATGATAAAACATCAGGTTATTATAACTTGTCATTATTCGATTTGCAGAGGGCAAAAGTCTATAAAGAGCCAATATAAACATTGACATTAAAGGCAGAATGCCAGATATATCGGCTTGGCTTTTATATATTACAAACATAGTAATGGAAATGATCATACAAAAGCCGAGTCCTTCCAAAAATAATCTCGGAACAGAAGATAAGCCGGCATTTACAACATTTGCCTTTTTAAAAGCATGGTTTATTTTTAAAAATTTATTCGATATTTTTCCTATATGAGATTTAAGCTTTATGATTTTAAAATTGCCAAAAGAGCTATTGATCATTTCATAAATTTTTTTATGAAAGTCTGCCCTATCATCTCCGGATGTTTTTATTTTTTTTGAAATTGTCCTTATTAAAAGCAGACCGTTTAAAGCAAGTATTAAGGTTAACGCCAAAGATACCCTCCAGTTCACATAAAGCATAAGAGAGTAGATAGATATTAATACGAATACCTCGCTTAATATTAGTAAAACCGCCTGTAAAAACAGAGCAAAAAATAAAGTTTCGGTTGTAATGGTTTTGGTAAGCTCGCCGCTATTTTTATCTATAAAGTTTCTATACGGCATCTTCATATATCTATTAAACAAATTAACGGATAAGCGGCAGGAGGCACCGTAAGAAAATATTGCCATAGCATAAGAATAAAAAACGTTGACAAGGCTTCTTAATATATAAAAAACAAGCAGGCAGAAACCAAAAGCAAGTATAAAATTGATTTTGGTTTCAAAATTAAAAAACTTATAAAAATAATTATAATATTTATTTGTTTCTATAACCGTAAAATCGCTTGCCACCGCCACAAAAGGCATTATTAAAGATATGCCTACAGTTTCGATTAAGGATACTATTACGGAAAAAAAAACAAGGTAAATAAAAAAAAGCTTGTCTTTAAAACTTAATATTTTTCTTAATTTATTAATCATTATTTAAAAAGGTTGCGTCGGATTAAGCGTTCGGAGCCTTTTTCTCTTTTTCATAGGTTTCAAGTCTTTTGATATGCTCTTTTATATATTTTAAAAAATGTTTTACATTCTCCTTTTCCATAACATGAGGCACAAAAAATGGGTCGTTTATGGTATAAGAGTATGAAACATTATATATTTTGGCTATCTCTTCAATTTTTTTCTCAAGGGAATGCGGCTTATATTCAAAAATTATTTTATATAAATCGGTTTTAAAATTGGAAAAATCTGAAAAAAAGTAGCATAACCGGTTAAAAAAATTTTTACCGAAAAGCAGGCAAGGCTTATTTGCCAAATAAGATTCCAAGCCTATGGTTCCCGTAACCGAGCAAACTAATTTTGCTTTTTTAACCAATTTATCAGTAGAAACATTATGATCGACTAACAAAACGCCCGGTTTCGATCTCATTTTTTTATAAAAAGAGGCGGGTCTTATCCCTTCCATTACATAATGCTCTTTAACAAGCAAATAAAAATTGCTCGGCATATTAAGCAGCAGCAAGTCAATAGCCCTTTCCTGTTTAACAAAGTATGGCTCCAACGTGTTTATGGAGGCTTCAGGAGTTTTTTGCAAAGCGTAGAGTATAAAATTTTCGGGTAAAGTATCCTGATCAGTTTTTATATGAAAAAGGTTTTTATGATAAGAGTTATATATCATCTTTCTGTATTTAGAAATAAAAGGAGATAGATTATTTTTAATCTGAAATAAAAGAAAATAATCGTCTAAACATTTATTTTCCCCTTTAACAAAACGGTGAAAAAGGCTTTTAATTGTTCTTTTTAAAAACTTTTCCTTTTTTATCTTAACCGTATCCGTATTCGTCCAGTCTCTTACGGTTGAAAAAGCGGCTACATTACCTTGATAAAAATCATCAAGAAATTTCTTTGCCTCTATAACATCTTTTTCTTCAAATCCGCCATAATAAACAGGCAAATCCTGATATACGGTAGTTCCGAATATCTGTTTTCCAAAAACTCTTGTATGAAAGCAGTAAATAGGTTTTATGCCCAGCTCATAGCATAAATTCATCAATATAAAACCGTCAACCGTTTCAAGAATTGGAAAAACAATATAATCAGGTCTATTTTTTAAAAGAAAATCTTTATATATAATGTAGGTTGTTTTTGCAATTTTAAGCTGTTTTTTAGAATCCATAGATGTAAAATTGTTTTTAGAACTTTGTATTATTTTATAAATACTATTTTCTTCGATTTTAAATCCAAAATCAAAATTGTCGATTTTTTTATATATTTTATTAAAGTTTTCGTATAAATAAAGAATATTCTCCTTTTTTACTATCTTATCCGCGCTTTTTTTATAAACCGCTTTTGGAAATATAAGCCCCCATTCTATATGCTCTTTTTTAAGCTGCGCCTCTTTTATCGCCTCGTTAAAAAAAAGCGCTATGTTTGTAAAAGCATAAAAGAATATTTTCATAATCGTTTCCTTTTTATCTGTAATTAAAAGACAATTTTTTAACCATTTCCAATATAACATGTCAATTAAAATTTAAAAATAATGGAAAAGCGGAAGTATAAAGAATTGTTTTATAAATTAAGGGATTTCTCGATTAGCTCGAAATGACAGAAAGGACTTTTTTGTTTCGTTATGTTGGCGGACATTAGATGCCTTCATTAAAATATAAAAAAATCCCGCAGGATAACAAGATGATTTATTCGACGGCAAAACGAATAAATTTTAACTGCAAAAATACTCAAACTATTGCGAGGGTTTAACCATTTAATCAATAGAAAAATGGTTAAAGTTTCGTTAAATAGCAAAGCAATCTATGCGGTTGAAAAACACATAAAATTTTTACCGAATAACAAAGTGGTTTGTTCTATAAAAAGGCGAAAAAAAAAATTAACCGCAGGAATAGATCAACTATTTCGAGGATTAAATTTTTTTAACGCCCAAAATGGACAAAATACGCAGTTATCCGCCAAAATTTAAATTAGTTCTTTGCCGCAATGCTTACACACATTAGCTCTTTGCTTGATTATCTCCGCGCAAAAAGGACATTCTTTGGTAAAACATCTTGCATGTATTGCCGCAATTGCATCGTTTACCTGCGTTTGTATAGACTTATTGCCGAATTTACAGCTTCTCATTGTATCAATTACACCTACTTCGCCTATATCTCCAAGCATCTCGGCGGCTTTTAACCTGACCCTTGCAGGCTGAGCCGCATCTACAAGAATTCTTAAAGTTTCAAGCCAATTTTTTTCTTGATAACAACCCGCAAGTATTAAAAACCCTTTTTTTATATTCTCTTTTAAGACTTCCTCCTGCGCCAAAGTCTGCTCGTCTATTATCTGTCCTTGCCCGCCCGCGCTTGAAAATACCGGAATGCATTCATATTGTTCGGTTTCTGGATAATTTATACATCTGTATGAAGCGTTATGAGCGTACGTTTCGTTAATATGATCCCACCCTTGTTTATATAAAGAGCAATCGTCGTTAAAACACATAAACAGATAAGGGGCTCCCCACCCGAGTCCGTCTCCTACCGGCATCGAAGGAGTTTCCCATATTTTCATCTCCTTGCTGCAATATTTGCATTTCGGTTTTTTCAGAGCAAGTATTCTTTCCAAAACCTCTTCTTTTGTTTCCGAATAAAACATATTTTTTTACCTCTTTTTTGAAAATAAAGATATTATGGTTTGCTGAAGCGCTATTT
>JAOZTP010000017.1:0-3659 GCA_029939135.1 Desulfobacterales bacterium | reverse complement strand
TTGCGGATATTGCGTTTGTTAATTCGTATATAGGGTCTTCCTTTGTTCTTTTTACAAGCGCTTTAACCTCTGCGGTTGTTATTTCGGTTTTATCCTCCGTAAAATTGATAAGTTTTTTAAGATGATCCGAAAAGGTGGCAAGATCGAATCCGGTTAAATCGGATAATTTTTTATGCGCCTCTTTTGTTAGTTTTTTGCCTGTGTCGGACAGAATGTTGTCCGCAATCTCTAACAGAGTTTGATCTTGAATTTTTCTATCCGAAAAAGTTGCGCCTTTTGAAATAAAACAATCTATAATTACGCCGATTTCATTTATTGTTTTATAAAGCTTTTTTCTTTTATCTATTGTTTGCGCGGTAATTATAAGATGATTGCCTTTACAAAAACCTTTTGCTATAAAATCAATAATAATCTGTTCCGTATTCGGATCCTGTTTGATATTATTTTGACTTCCGCTCGCGCTAAGAAGATTTATTTCTCCTAATACTATTATCTTATTTGCGCTAAACATTGAATATGCGGATAACTTTGATATTACTTCGGATATGTCAAACGCATCCGAACAGTTTATATGCTCGCAGCTTAATTCTTTGCCGTTTTCAGGAACAATTTTTTCAATAAGTTGATCCAAAGCTCGTTTAAAAAGTTGATTTTCGCCGTAGATAAGGTAAACGGGAGCACAGTTGTCCGTTGTAAGTTTTTTTAAATATTCTTCCGATTTTTTATAATCTATAATCATAAATATAACATTATGGATAATTCAATAATAATAAGAAATAAATTCGACTTTGAAGTCGGCTATATTACAAAAAGCCCATGCGCTAAATGTCTTAAAAAAGAGGAAATCTTTCCGCTATGTATTAACGAATGCAGTTTGTTAGATAAAATCCAGACAATTCTTGCGGCAGGCATACCCTGTTCAAAAGGGGATTAAATCCCATAGCAGACTTTAATCTTCATCCTTAATCCGTTTCAACAAAAGCCAAAGAGCCGCCGCCGCAAAAATCTCTTTATTCATAATTCTTTCTTTAAAAGGAAAATTGTATCTTTTGCCTGTTACCGTTTTTAAATCCGCTATGCCTATACATACCGTTCCTACCGATTTTTCTTCGGTTCCTCCGGCAGGTCCCGCTATTCCGCTTACCGCTATTGAATAATCCGCGCCGGATATTCTCTTTGCCCCGTCCGCCATCTCTTTTACGGTTTCTACGCTTATCGCTCCGTATCTATCTATTGTTTTAGGCGAAACCTTCAATACTGTTATTTTAGAATCGTTAGAGTAGGTTACTCCGGAAAACAGAAAATATTTGGAGCTTCCCGCAACATCCGTTAATCTGCTTGCAATTAATCCCCCTGTGCAGCTTTCCGCAACCGATAGACAAGCCTTTTTTTTTATAAGAATTTCGCCTATTGCTTCCTCTATGCTTTTGCCGTCTGTCGAAAATACATACTTGCCTATCTTCTCAATAACAAATTGTTCCCCTTTTTTTAATTCCCGCTCGATCTTTTCCTTATTATCTCCGCTTCCGTATAATTTAACATGTATTTCCGGAAAAACCGCTCTAAAGCCGAGCTTTATATTCTTAAATTTTTTCCTAAAATCTTTTAAGGCTTCATTTGCCGGAGTTTCCGGTATGCCGAATGTTTTTATATTTATCGTTTTGTTAAATAGACAAAAGGCATTCAGTTCTTTTTGAATATATTCCATTACTTGAGGCATCATCCTTTTCATTTCAAAAGGAACTCCGGGTAAAAAAAAGAAAACCGCTTTATTTATTTTAAGAATAAAACCGCTCGCCGTTCCGGTAAAATTATTTATAATTATTGAATTTTCCGGCAGCAAAGCCTGCTTTGCATTTAAGGAGGTTATTATCTTTTTGCCTCGTTGTTTTAAAAACTCTTCTATACGCTTATGAGCGGTTATATTTAAAACAAGCTTTACATTCGCGGCTTTTGCGGCGGCTTCGGCAGTTAAATCGTCTTCTGTGGGACCCAACCCGCCTGTTACAATTACAATATCGGCTCTTTTAGATATTTCTTTTAGAATTGCGGCAATATCGTTTATATCGTCTCCTATACAGTTATGCCTTGCGACAATAGTTCCGGCGTCTTGAAGAAGCTCGGCAATATATGAGGAGTTTGTATCCCTAACTCCGCCGGTTCTGATCTCGTCTCCGGTTGTTAATATTTCGGCTATCATTCTTATTTTTTCCATTCTCGGCATTATTAAAGACATAAAGCGACGATGCATTGCGACCTGTCTGCCGCTTATTTTCCTTCGCCGCGCTTGAAAACCCTGCCTTGCTTTGGCGTTCAGATACATTTAAAATCTTTATACGTCAAGCTTTATACATGGTTATATATCGCCTTTATCCCTTTGTTTCTCCGTATCTTTAAGATTCGGATATAAGCCGATTATAAATTACAATTGTTTTTTCAACCACGCCTTCTATTTTAAATTCGGATTCCGCTATAGCTCTTCCCTCTTTTCCCATTTTAATTCTCATTTTCTTATCATTTATAAGACGCTCCATAGCTCCGGCAAGCCCAATATAATCTTTTGCGGCAACCAATAAACCGTTTTTGCCATGCTTTACTATTTCTCTGCATCCCGGAACATCCGTAGCTATAATAGGTTTTCCGCATGCAGCCGCTTCTATCAAAACCTTTGGAAGCCCCTCGCGATAAGAAGGCAGACATACTATGTTAGACATTTTAAATATCTTTCGCATATCCTTTTTAAACCCAAGCCATTCCGCAGTTTTATCATCATGCCATTGTTTAAGCTGTTTTTCGGAAACCGATGCGGGATTGCCAGAATCCGCATCGCCAACCAAAAGAAATTTTGCGCAAACCCCTTTTTCTTTAAGACGCTTTGCCGCAGCAATAAATTCGCCCGCCCCTTTATCCCATAGCATTCTGGATGCCATTGTTATAACTATCGGCTTTATATCCGGCTCAAAAGAGGGATAAAATTTAGAAGCGTCAACCCCTGAACCGAGAATCAACTCCGCCCGATCCTTTTTTATAAACCCTTTTTTAATAAACATATTAAGATCGTCCGGGTTTTGAAATATTACTTTTAAATTTCTATGACCTAAAGCAAAACGATATATAAACATTATTAAAAAACGTCTTATATTTGCAAAAAAGCCTTTTGATATAAAGGCAAAGCCAAGTCCGGGAATTGCGCTTACTAATGCGGGCATTTTTGTTATTCTCGCAAGTATTCCGCCGTATAATACAGGTTTTATAGTTACGTTATGAATAATATCAGGACGAATCCTTTTATAAAGCTTGTATAACTCAACAATCGTTTTTAATTCTTTAAACGGATTAATTCCGCTTCTGCTTAATTTTATCGGATAAAAAGTAATACCTTTTTCAATTAAAATTTTTTCCGCATCCTTATTATAAGGAGCGGCTGCCATAACTATATACCCGCGCTTTTTTGCCTCCAGAGCTATCGGAAGCCTGTGAGATATAAAAAAAAGAGGATCGTTTATGACGAAAAGTAGTTTTTTCATAATTAAACATTTTATTAAATGTTTTACGGTTAAAGTCAATTCCAAATCTTCTCATTAACAATAATAAAATATCGGATAAGAAATTCCTCCCTTCGTTTGACATTGCGGGCTTTTAATTCTTGCCATGCCATT
>JAOZTP010000104.1 GCA_029939135.1 Desulfobacterales bacterium | reverse complement strand
TATACGGAACATTAAACGCTTATAAAAATAATATAGAAGCGGCAAATAACCCTAACGCTTATATAAATAATTTTGGCGTTTCTACTACAATCGGAGCATACCGTTTAAAATTTTACCGTAACATTGTTGCTTTCGGCTCCTATTCCGATTCTATTTAAGGCGCGGACTCTATAATCAAAGGTTTTTCCTTCCGGCTGGTTTTTTATTTTTGCCTGTTTGTTTACTTCCGTCCAAATATTCTCCCATGTATTTTTTATATCCTTTGTATTTGTAGAGGAGCCTAATTCTTGTCGTTGTATGACATAACTTTTTACTATGCCGCCGCTTTGGGGTTGTTTCCATTTTAAGACGACCTTGCCTCCTATTTCCTGTTGTAATATAATAAGATCTAGGCATTGTCCGGGTTTTTTTGGCGTTTTTCTTTCGTTAGGTATGTTTATGCCCATTTTTGATAGAAGGGGTTTATTGTTTTTGCATACTCTATAGAGATAGTTTGTAATTTCGGCTGTGGTTTTATAAAGGGTTTCCATTTTTTTCTTTTTTGCTGCCATAGCCTGTTGATAATAGGATTTTTTATCGGCAACTTCTATTTCAGACTTGATTGTTGCACTGATTATGTCGAATAATTGTTTGGGTTTTATAGGAGCGTCTTTGAATGTATCGGGATTGCTTTGCAATCCGCTTTTTATAGCGTTTGCAAAGGCTATAAGGTCTGCTTGTTTGCGAGGCACTCTTCTTTTCATTCTTTTCTCCTATTGTTTCATTGATTAATTACCTGTTTTTTATTATTATCGGTTTAATTCTTGTTGTTGTCAAACTGTTTTTATGAATTGTCAAATTGATTCTATAAATTGTCAAACTGTTTTTGCTTATTGGCAAACTGTTTTTACAGGTTGTCAAGTTGTTTTTGCAGGTTGTCAAGTTGTTATAATGGGTTGTCAACCTGTTTTTGCCTATTGTCAAGTTGTTCTAATAGGTTGTCAAGTTGTTTTTGCGGATTGTCCGGCGGTTTTTGTGGATTATTCAGTTGTTCTTATGGGTTGTTCGGTTATAATGAGGTTTTTTGATTTTAATTCGGCTTTTTGCGGTCTTTTAAAGCGGAAAACATTTTACCCGCTATGTTTTGGCGGATAAATTCTGCATATAAGAGGGTTTCCTTTAATCCAATATCGATCTTCCGTTTCAAAAAAGTTTTTATTTTTTAAAAGCGGAAGCTATTTTATCCGCTATATCTTCAAGATTTTTTATATAATCTTTTGCAAGAGGATCAAGAAAAACCACGGTTCCGTTTATTGCTTTGGCTATTTTGGAAGCCGCCTGTTTATCGAACTGAGGTTGTAAAAATATTATCCGTATCTTCTGTTTTTTTGCCTCTTTTATAAAGTTTGATAATGCCGCTCCTTTGGGCGCTTTTCCTGATATTTGAATCGCCTTTTGTTTTAATTGATACTGATCCGTAAAATATCCGAATGCCGGATGAAAAACAAATATTGTTTCGCCCGCAAACGGTTTTAAAGTCTTTTTTATCTTTAAATCTATCCTGTTCAGCTTATCGAGAAACATTTTTAGGTTGTTCCGATACATTTTATCTTCCGCTTTATTTGCATTGCATAAAGCCTCGGTTATAATTTGCGCCTGATGTTTTACAAGGAGCGGAGAAAGCCAAGTATGCGGGTCGTCCTCTGTTCCGCCGTCCATTTTGCGTAAAGATATTCCTTTTACGGTATCTATTATATCAATATTTTTAAAGGATGCTTTAATTTTTTTCAATAATCTTTTTTCAAACGGAACTCCTATGGTAAAAAGCATGTCCGTTTTTTGAAGTTTTATTATTGTATCCGGTTTCGGAGCGTAGCTTTCCGGGTTTTCCCCTTTGCTCGCAAGGATATTGACTACGGCTTTTTCTCCGGCAATCTGCTCTACAAAATATGCTTGAGGCGGTATGCTTACAAAAATGGATAATGGTTTTTCCGTCGCATTTACGCTCGAGCCTGTTAAAAGAATAAGAGTTAAAATTATCAGATTTATTTTATAGATTATTTTCATTTTTTTTATTGCAATTGATTAAGGGAGTAATCCCTTAATTAATTATATCCTTATTTTTTGCGTCTAATTACTTACGATTTTTTATATGTTGATTTTTCAAGCTTCATATCATAGCTTCTTTTTTAATTATTATTTTATAATTTTACAATAATTAAAATTAATACGGCAAAATAAAAGGGCGGTTTATAAGAAACCGATTAACACTTAATATATTGACGGGTAGTTTTTGAAACTTTGCATTTAAAAAAGGCATTGGAAAGCGATTATGAATAATTCCTTATTTTTCAAGAAGGTTGAATCCTTTTCTTCGGCATATCTTAGATGTTGCATTTTTATATCGGATAATGCGTCTGCCGGCAAAAAAGATTTTTTTACAAAGAAGCTTTATTCCAAATTAATAGGAAATTCGGTTTTATTGGAGGATTTATTAGATATTCACGGAGCAAAAAATAATTCGGACTGGTATTTTTACAGAGAGCTTGCGGCTGCCGTTAGGCATTTAAGCCTTGCCGGTTACGCTCAAAAGCATATATCTACGAGGCTATCATCTTATGAATTAAAAGATATTGGAAATTTTGAAGCGGATGCAAAAAAGAATTTTATCTTTTTAAATGATTCTTTGATTAAACTTGCTCCGGCAATTTTGCAAGAGGCGAAACGTTTGAATATTCACGTGCAAAGTCATCGATATAAACCGGAAGATTTTATTCAGATTCCAACCGGCATTATGTTGGAATATGATATACAGGATGAAAATCAGGATGTTCAAAAAAGGTATATAGTAAAGATAGCGAATCAATTTTTATCTGTAGCAAAAGATTTTAATAAATTTAGATTTTACGAGCCGCATTCAATAGATGATATAAAGAAAATGGTTCCGAACAAAATAAACGAGGTTGAAATGCGGCATTTCGAAATGCTTGCGCATAATCTTCAATCATCTTTCGATAGTTATGTAATGCATGGAAGGTATAGAGTTGAAGACGGCGAATATAAACGATTAAGAAGTAGTTTTTCCATAGTTTTTCATCTTACCCAAGAGATAGGCAGAATGCTTCATTTTTACGAGCGTCATCTTTATCCAACAGGTTATAAAAATGTTTATAAAAAAACCAGAGAAAGACTCGCTGATCTTGTTCCGCCGGATAAGCTTTTGGATAAGATTGTTAATTACGGGGTTTTTTACGCTTCTCATTTTCTTGAAGGCGGCAAAGCGCTGGCAAAAAAAATATTGAATGAAAATATAGAAAGAGAAAAGGTTGAGGTTTCTATACCAAAAGATCGCGGGTTTCATAGCAGACCAAGTCTTCTTGTGGCAAAAATTGTTCGGCATTACGGCGGCGAAGTTAATCTATTAGTAAAGGACGCAAGTTTTGACGCAAGCAGCGTATTAGATATTCAATGGGCGGGCGGCAAGATCGAAAAAGATAATATCGATAAGGTTATTTTTGAAGGAGACAGCAGAGCTATAGAGGATATAAAAATTCTTGCAAAGGTAAATTATGCGGAGGATACTATGGGAAAAGGAAAGCCTTTGCCGAGTGAGCTGGGGTATTTGAAGTAGGATTTAATCCTTTTTTGCAGATGTTTTTAAGGCGGAGTCTTCGGCGTTTATCTTATTTATGATTTTTATTGTTTCAACGCTTACAGAGCAAACCTTTTTTATAAGGCTTATAACCTCCGGTTTATAATCGGCAAACTTATATTGATTGAATTTTTCGGCAATAGTAGGGTCTTTTATCTTTTTTTCTTTATATTGGTCTAATACCCATTCAAGAGCGGAGCGATTTCCAAGCTTATACTCCCAAGCCTCTTTTGGTATGCCGCAAATATTTGTTTCTTCGTCAATTTCTATGATGCCTGCGGGTTTGTCCGCTTTTAGTTTTACCTTTAAATCCGGTTTTATTTTTAAAAGAGTTTCGGAGCCTTTTTTATAAAAGCGGTTTATTTCAACCTTGCTTGTCTTTAAATCAAAAGGCTTTATATCCTGATAATTAATATGCAGATTCATTAAGGCTTTTCCCCAACTTACCCATTTTTTAAAGTTGTTATAAAACGGTATGCGCGGAAATTCTCGCTTTAGATTTAATTTATATTTTTTTATATATGCCGGATTATGTAAAACAGCATATATATAATGGAATATATCCTCTTTTGTTATAGCGTTATCTTTATAATGGGTTGTAAAGCGCTTTAATCCCCAATCGGTTATGTTTTCGGTTCGCTCGCCGTCTTGTTTGTCGTAGGAGTAAAAAGGAAGGCATTGACTGGGGTCAAGAGAATAGATTGCATAAGAAGGTAAGCAGTTAGTTGCAATTGATGAAAATTTTAACCTTTTGCCTGATATAAAACAGATTACTTTATTATATGGAAAAATTTTAGGCAGCTGGTATTGCATTTCATTTAATTCTTTACTGAAATATAGCCTCTTTTTTACAAAAGGACGATATAAGCTATCAATAATTAATGCGTCATTATATTGATATTTCTTTCCTTTTTGCAAATCATTCTTAACCGCTCTTGTCCATTTAATAGAATAATCGATTTTTTCTTTTATCTCTTCTTTGCTTTTCCCTTTAAATTTTTTTAAATGATTATTATATACGTTAATTAAAAACTTTACTTTGTTTTTTAAATTCAATTCGTCAAAATCATAAACCCATTCGTCTCTTGCGGTAACTACTCCCAAAGAAAACAGTTTAAATATTGCGTTAGCCCCTTTTCTTCCGAGCTTTGTCTCCTTATTTGCCAATGGCTCAAGGGTTTCCCAATCATTATCTTCGGCAAGGTCTATCCAATTATTATTTTTATCCGGCGTAACTCTTGTAAAAGGGATGTTTTCAAACTGATTATTATCAAGCCAATCTAATTTTTTTCTTTTATGCCAATTATCCTTTAATGCAGTATATTCTATCCTGCAATTATCTTTTTGCTTCTCCTTTTTTACCAAAAACATTATTGCAACGCCTGTTTGTATTCCGAATACGTTATGGGTTGTTCCGGCTATTTTAGGATTAGCCCTAACGTCGCTTTTTGTATCTATAATATAAGCATAATCAAATTCGTCTTGAATACATTTTCTAAAACCGTCAAAGGTTCTTTTATTAATAAAGCTTCTATTTGTTATAAAGGCGATTATTCCGTTTTTATCTAATCTATCGGAAGCCCATCTGTAAAATCTGGAATACATGTCGTAAACTTTTGTTTTTTGAGCAGAGCTTTTTTTAACGTAAGTATCTTTTATACGTTTATCTATCTCTTTATATTCGCGGTTTTTATTGTTTTCGTTTTCGTTTGCCTGATTTGCGTTATAAGGCGGGTTTCCTATTATAACGGAGATTTTTTTTTCGTTTTGCCGCTTGATACGTTTTGCATTTTCCGAGGTTAAGCCAAAAGCAAGAGTTTGTTTGCCGCTGTAAGAAAGCGAATCCGTATTATCCAAAGTATCTACAAAGCATAAGTTTTGAAACTCTTCGTAATAGCCGATTTTTTGCTTAAAGGTGAATTCTATATTAAGGTTTGCTATATAATAGGATAAAATAGAGACTTCGTTTGCATATATTTCGTTGTTATATTTGTAAAGAAGATTTTGGGTCGGAATATAATCGATAATAGAAGTCATAAAAGTTCCGGTGCCTGTTGCCGGGTCTAATATTTCTATATTTTTATCGGATAAAGTTTTATTGAAATGTTTGTAAAGCAGATAGTCTGCGCCCTCTATCATAAACTCTACAATTTCGTTTGGAGTATATACCACGCCCAAACGGTCTGCGGCTTTTGGATTATAAACCTTATAAAAGTTTTCGTATAATACCTTTAAAAACTTTTGCTTTTCCTTATGATCTGCAATTCCGGCGGCGGCGTTGTTTATTGTATCGTAATAATGCTCGATATTTCCTATTAGGTTCTTACGTTGCGGATAAGTAAAAAGAGTTTCAATAAGCTTTTCCAACTCTTTTGCAATATTGTTATGACGATGAAAATCGGAATCGTCAAAAATCTTATTGAATATATCCCCAGTTAAAATATGCTGGATTATCATTTCCCGAATATCTGCGCTCCTAATATCCGGGTTTATCTCCGCCTTACATAATTCAAGAAAGGTTTGGCTCTTTTCGATAAACTTTTTATTATTTATTCGCGCGTCGTTTATCTTATTTCGGAGAGTTTCAACTATAACAGGTATATCCTCTTTGAATTTTCCAAGCGCCTCTTCAAACTTATGAATATTTGCGCTTTTAAAAGATACAAACTCTGTAAGTATATTATGAAGCTTGTTGACATCCCTAACCGAAACCCGCATTGTTTCTTGCCCGCGTTGAAATAAAACTACGGTTTTAGAATCTTCGAACAGTATATTGTAATTAGGATAACCCTTTTTAAATTTAGCGGCAATTTCATTATCTAAAGTATCCTTTTCGTCCTTGCTTTCCCATAACCCTATATCCAAACCAAACGAGTTTTTAACTATTCCGTCCGGTATAACCGATTTGCCGATAGTTCCGGGACATTTAACTTCCGGAACTAATTCATAGTTTTGCTTTCGGGCATACTCGTTAAGCAGAGTCCAAAAATGGTTTCGGATGCTCGTCTCGTTTTTTGATTTGCCGAATTGCAGCGCTCTATCAAGATTATTATAATACTTATTAATTAAAACTTTAGACATTTTTTATTATGAAATCTTTTTATAATGTTAGATTTACCCGCTTTAATCAGATTAGTTCGATTTATATGGCAAGGTATGTTTATGTAAATAAGCCTATTATGTCAATAGAAGAGGAAAGTATAAAAGGTTTATAAAATAGCGGTTTAAATGGCGTCCGATAAAAAAACGTTGCATAATATCTTATATTACAATATATAACCTTGTTTTTTATAACAATTATTATTGTCTCACGCTTTCCGACTTGAATTGCGGTGCCATCTTGTAAATAACGGTTCGATTCAAGAATGAAGAAAGCGGAGGAACCAACCGAAAAGAAAAGGAATTTGATTATGATAAAGATGAGTATGAAAGAACTTTTGGAAGCCGGAGTCCATTTTGGGCATCAGACAAAACGATGGAATCCTAAAATGAAGCCGTATATATATGGCGCAAGAAACGGAATCTACATTGTCGATCTTAAAAAAACCCAGTATCTATATAACAAAGCGTCGGCTTTTATTACAAAAGTAGCATCTGAAGGAAAAAAAATTCTTTTTGTAGGAACAAAAAAGCAGGCAAGCGAACCGGTTTATGAAGAGGCTAACAGATGCGAGATGTTTTATGTTCATAACAGATGGCTTGG
>JAOZTP010000016.1 GCA_029939135.1 Desulfobacterales bacterium | reverse complement strand
AAAAACCGAATTTCGCTTTGAATGTTTGATATTTTAATTATAAATCGAAAAAAACAGAACCTATAAGCCTGATAACAAATAAAAGGAAACATGTTTATAACAAATACCGAAAAAAAAAAGACATTAAATCAAAGGCTTCAAAATTTAATTGATATAAGCGAGGAGCTTAAATTTTTAACCGGTTTTTTTTATTTTTCCGGCTGGGATAAACTATACGAAGCCTTAAAAAAGAATGAGAAAGCGCGCTTTAAAATTCTTGTAGGATTGGAAGTCTGCCGTTATGCAAACCAAATAATAGAAATAGGAAATAACGACCCCTCCTTAAGCTCGATGGAACACTTTAATAATTTCATTCAATCTCTTGACGCCGGGCTTAACAATGAGGAAACGGATAATAAAAATTTTTATCTGCGAATAAATTTTTTTATCAATATGCTTTACGAAAACAGATTAATAATAAAAAAAACATTAAACCCCAATCATTCCAAACTTTATCTATTTAAATACAACCTTGCATTCCAAAAATCCCTTGATAAAACAGGAGGTTTTATTACCGGCAGCAGCAATCTTACAAAAGCCGGAATAAGCGAGCAAGAAGAGTTTAACATAGAAATATCCGATTACGGCTTTAGCGACGCCGAAAAATATTTTGATAATTTATGGGAACAGGCAATTTCGATTACCGATGACGACGTTCAAAAAAAAATAGTAATCGATTTTTTACAAAATAAAACTCAAACTGCGCAAGTTTCCCCATACGAAGCTTACGCCTACATATTAAAAACATTTATCCGGCTTCATCAAGTCAAACAGATTAATCCTTTTTTGGAAAGACTTCTTGAAACAACCGAATTTAAAAAATATGCCTACCAATTAGATGCGGTTAATCAGGCTTTAAACATAATAGACGAGTATAACGGAGTAATTATTGCAGACGTTGTCGGGCTGGGAAAATCGGTTATAGCCTGCTTAATAGCAAAACAGCTTGGCAAAAAAGGCTTAATAATATGTCCGCCCGGGCTTATCGGAGATAAAAAGAAAAATACCGGCTGGCATCAATATAAAAACGAATTTAAGCTTGATAACTGGGATATAGAAAGCGTTGGTAAAATAGAAGAGCTGGCGGAATCAATGCAAAAAAATAAGTTTAACTACGAAGTAATAATATTAGACGAAGCCCACAGATTCAGAAATCAGGACACGGCAAACTATTCTGCGTTAGAAGATATAACAAAAAATAAAAAAGTAATCCTTTTAACAGCAACCCCTTTTAACAATTCTCCTTCCGACATATACTCCTTATTAAAATTGTTCATTATACCCGGACGCTCTGGCATAACGTTAGAAAAAAATATTCACGCAAGTTTTGTTTCCGATACTTACAAATTTAAAATTATTTCCTATATTCTAAAAAATTATCAATCCAAAAACGCCGCAAAACAGAAAAAAGCCGAACAGTATTATCAAAAACTTTTTAAATTAAAACCGCCCGTAGATATAAAGCTAATAAAAGAGTATTTGCGCTTGCTTGCAAACGGCATAAAACAAAAAATTATGCCGGTTGTTATAAGAAGAAATAGAATAGACCTTACAAGCGATTTTGAATATAAAAAAGAAATTAAAGACTTATCCGAGCCTCAGGATCCCAAAGAACTCTTTTATGAACTTACAAAAGAGCAGTCCGAATTTTACGATAAAATAATTTACGATTATTTCGGAGAAGACGGCAACTTTAAAGGGGCAATATATCGCCCGTTTGAATATGAAACCAAAACAAAAATCGAAAAGGATAGAGAAGAAAACAGAGTTTATATTCAACAGAAAAACCTTTTCGATTTTATGCGCAGACTTCTTGTAAAAAGATTTGAAAGCTCATTCGGAGCTTTTGAAAAAAGTATAGAGCGCTTTTTGAAAATTCATAAGATTGTAAAATCGTTTATACAAAGTTCTGGCTTATATATTTTAGACAGAAAAGCTATAAATACGGCTTATAATCAAGACGAAAACGAAGAAGATTTTACCTCGCAGGCAATACAAAAGGCGTTAGAAGAGTTTAAAAAAAGAGGAGAGACAAAAAACTCTCCGAAACATACCAGAATCTATCAAATAGACAATTTTAAATACAAAGAAAAGTTTTTGGAAGATATTAATAATGATATTGCCCTATTTGAAACAATTCAACAGTCTATAAAAGACTTAAATCTTGTAGAATCGGATCCTAAACGAAAAAAAGTTTTTGAAACCGTAAAGCCGATCTTAAATAAAAAACAGAACCCAAAACAAAAAATAATAATATATACCGAGTATGCGGATACGGTTTTACATCTAAAAAATTATTTTAAACAAAAATTGAATAACAGAGCCCTTATATGCGAAGGAGGAAATATCTCTAAAAAATTTGCAGCCGATTTGGAAGCGAATTTTAACGCAAGATATAAAGAGCAAAAAGATGATTACGATATTTTAATAACAACCGATAAATTATCGGAAGGCTTTAATTTAAACAGGGCGGGGCTTGTAATAAATTATGATATTCCTTGGAACCCAACAAGAGTAATACAACGTTTAGGCAGAATAAACCGCATAGGAGCAAAAGTATTTGATAAACTCTACATATATAATTTTTTCCCTACGGAACAAGGAGCCGATTTTGTAAAAAGCAAAGAAATAGCTTCCGAAAAAATGTTTTTAATTCATAACGCATTAGGAGAAGACGTTAAAATATTTGAAGCGGACGAAACCCCTTCCGCAAGTAAAATGTTTAAAAAAATAAATTTAAAACCGGATAACGAAAAAGAATTAAGCCTGCTTACAATTGTAAGAAACGAATACCAAAAAATAAAAACCGAGCATCCCGAAGTAATCGAAAGAATAAAAAAGCTTCCCGTAAGAATAAAAACCGCAAAGAATTTTAAAGAGGATAATATTATTGTTTTAAGAAAAAAGGGGCTTGCTTTGTTTACGGTTAAAGCCGAACATAAAAACGGAAAATATAATATAAAAGAGATACCTTTCGACAACTTTTTTAATCTTGCGCAAGCCGATTTCAAAACAAAACGGGTTGAGCTTTCCGAAAAATTTTGGAAAGCTTACGAAAATATAAAAACTTACGAGCCGAAACATCAAACCCGCGCGTCTGATATTTCTTTAGATAATAAAGCTATAAACAGCTTGAAATCGCTGCTGAAAAATCAACCGGAAGAATTATCGCCAGAACTTGCAGCCTTTGTAAATACCTTATTAAAAGATATAAAACATTATAAAACTCTATCCGAATATAAATTAAGAAATCTTATTTTATCGGAAAATAAAGACCCGTATAAAAAACTTATACAAAACATAAAAAACCTGCAAAGAAGAATAGGCGCCGATTATCTTGACATAATATTAAAAAGAAGCTTGTCAATAAAAGAGGAAATAATCGTTTCCGTTGAAAACCAAAGAGACGTTTTATAAAAGTTATTTGCTTAAACAAAGCAGAGAGGCGCGCAAGCCAAAAAAGTATTTGCTCGGTTTTCTATTTTAAAAGAATCTCTTGAAGTTGAAATTATCTTATATTAAAGATATTAAAGTTTTTTTTAAAAAAATATCGAAAGTTTAAGGCGACGACGCTTTTTGATTATTAAAAAAGGTAACCAAATAGATAAACTTATGAAACAAAAAAATGTTATTAAAAAAATAGGGTTATGGATTTTTTTTTGAATATTCATTTGTTTATTATTTTGCGGCGTATTATATGCTCAAGATAAAAATAATGATAAACTTTCGCCTCAACCGCATCGTTCGCAAGGTAAAAATCGTTATAAGACTCCGCCTCCTATACCCGGCTGTAAAAAGCAACCTAATTATAAGGATCCCTCTACGCCGTCGCCTCCGAAAGGCGAAAACAAACCTTGCGCTTCCGGTTGCAAAGAGGAAAAAATGCTTTTAGAACTTACGGTTAAAATGGCTTTGGAATCTCCGCAAATCAAAGCGGCTCAGGCGGCTTTAAAAGCGGTAAATTTCGATATAGATTTCGCAAAATCAAAACGTTTGCCTTCTGTGGATATTTATTCGGATGCAGGGTATCAGGCGGCGGATAATCTTAATACAAGAAATAATGCGGGGCTCTCTTATAATTCGGAAAGAAGAGTAAGCGATATAAGAAATGGTTTTCAAATAAAATTAACTCAGCCTTTATTTGACGGATATAATGCAAAATATAATATAGAGGCTAAAAATAATTATGCAAAAGCGTATGAATACGAACTTATAAAGATTAAGGAACAAACTGCATTAGATGCGGCGAGCGCTTATGTATCGGTTGTTTTTGCCAATAAAATGTATACTGCGGCAACTTTACTGCTGATGAAATATAGAGAGCTTATGGAAAGATCAATAAGGTTGTATAGAGCGGATAAAATGGAAGCGGTTTATTTTTTTAAGATTCAGGAGTTGTATAATTCTATTGTAGCAAAGGAGGATGCGCTTTTATTTGAATGTAGAAAAGCGGATGTGGCATATAAGCTTGCCGTAGGAACGTTTCCCCCCCAGTCGTCTTCGATTCGAGAACCGGAAGAGCCTTCCGCATGCCCTAAAACAAAGAACGGGGTTTACAAACTGCTTCTTGCCAACAATCCTTCGCTTCTTGCCTGTAAGGCTTATGAAAAGGCGGCTATGCGAAAAGTAAAAGCGGCGCAAGCCTCTTTTATGCCGAATATAAATTTGGAACTTGCAAAAACATGGCTTAAAAATGCGGACGGAAGCGAAACAAACGAAGATAATGAATTTGCATTGATAACTTTAAGTTATAATTTATTTAACGGAGGCGGAGATAAGGCGCTTAAGAATAAGGCGATAGAATTGAAAAAAAAGGCGCGCTACGAAAAGGAGCGTCTGATAAGTTTAATTGAAGGCAAAGCGGATCGTTTGTTTGCTAATATGTTTGCAGCGTTCAGCAATAAGAGAGCTTTTGTTAGATTAGAAGAGACGCAAAAAAAACTTATAAAGAGTTATCAAAAAAAGGATGATTATTTAGATGTAATGGAAGCGGAAGGCAGGATGTTTGAAACGAGGATAGCGCTTTTAAAGGCGCAAAAAGAGTATCTTTCTGTACAGTATGTAATACTTGCGGAGGGCGGGAGGTTGTTAAGGTTTTTTAACCTCAACTAATAAAAAAAACTTTGCGTAACTGCGCGGTTTGCCCGTTTGCGGCGTTGAAGAAATTTTTTAATCCTCGAAATACTCTACGTATTCCTCCGGTTAAAAGAATTTATTCGCCTTGCAAACGAACAAACCGCTTTGTTATGCGAAGTTTTTTATCGATATAAGGAATTTAAAGAAGAAAGCGATTTATTACGCGAAGTTTTTTAGCAATAATAAAATTGGTAATAAAGCCGATAATATTTTATTATTAAAAGGATTTGTTTGTCTTGGGAATGAAGAATTTAATTATTATTAAAAGATGGGGCTTTGCGTAAGGAATAGCGTAAGGTTTTTTTGTTAGTCGCTTACTCCGAGATACGCCTTTTTGATTTCTTCGTTGTTAAGAAGGGCGTTAGCGTCGTCTTGGGCGATGATTTTTCCGGTTTCCATTACATAACCGCGCTGCGCAATTTTAAGGGATAGGTTGGCGTTTTGCTCCACAAGAAGAACGGTTGTTCCTTTTTTATTGATCTCTTTTATTATTTCAAAGATTTTAAGCACTATCAAAGGGGCAAGCCCGAGAGACGGTTCGTCTAAAAGCAAAAGTTTGGGTCTGCTCATCATAGCTCTTCCTATGGCAAGCATTTGTTGCTCGCCTCCGGACAAAGAGCCTCCGTGCTGTTTTTTTCTGTCTTTTAAAATCGGAAACAGTTGATATATGTATTCGATATCTTCGCTTATTTTTTTATTATCTCTGCGTAAGAAAGCGCCCATTTCAAGATTGTCTTCCACGCTTAATCTCGGAAATATCCGTCGTCCTTCCGGCGCTTGGCATAAACCTATGCCGGGTAAAACATCCGCAGGCTTTTTATGTATAGGCTCGCCGTAATATAGAATTTCTCCGCTTGTAACCGGAACTATGTTTGATATTGTCATTAACATAGTTGTTTTGCCGGCTCCGTTTCCGCCTATTACGGCTACTATCTCCCCTTCAAACGCTTTAATTGATATGTTTTTTAAAACTTGTATTTCGTTGTAGCCGGAGGTTACGTTTTTTAATTCGAGTATAGGTTTTTTCATAGCGTTTTTCATTCCTCTTTCTCTTCGGATCTTACTCCCATACGTTTGGACGGTATAATGCCTTTTGGTCTAAAAAGCATCATTAAAGTCATAGAAGCTCCGAAAGCAAGCATTCTATAAAGCTCAAATTCTCTAAAAACTTCTGGAAGCGCTATAAGGGCTATTACTCCGAGTATAATTCCGGGAATAGATCCCATTCCGCCCAAAACTACCATAGAAAGAACCATTGCCGATTCTATAAAGGTAAAGCTTTCGGGGCTTACGAATCTCATTCTTGCCGCAAAAAAAGAGCCTGCAATTCCTCCTAAAACGGCTCCTGCGGCGTAGGCGAGAAGTTTTAAAGAGAAGGTATTTACTCCCATCATCTCGGCTGCGGTTTCGTCCTCTCTTATAGCCTCCCAAGCCCTGCCTATTCTCGAAGCGGAAAGCCGAGCTACTACAATGATGGTGAAAATCGCCAAAATCAGAGCTACATAATATAAATAATGGAGTTTTTTCAGGTATAGATACTCAAGAGAAAATCCGTTTGTAAAATTTGGAATAATTACGGACGGAGGTTTTATTCCGAGTATTCCGTTGGGTCCGTTTGTTAATTGCATCCAGTTGTTGAATACAATTCTTATTATTTCGCCGAAACCGAGCGTAACTATGGCAAGATAGTCTCCTCTCATTCTTAAGGTCGGGTAGCCCACTATACATCCTGCAATTCCGGAAAAACCGGCGGCAATAGGAAGAGAAAGCCAAAAGGAGATGCCGTAAAAGGTATTAAGCAAAGCGTAAGTATAAGCGCCTACGCCGTAAAAAGCAATATAACCGAGATCAAGCAAACCCGCCATTCCTACCACTATGTTAAGTCCAAGCCCTAAACATATGTATATTAAAACATTTATGGCGACGTCTTGAGCGTATCTTTCGGTAAAAAAAGGAAATAAAAAGGCTATAATTCCTATTATGCTAAAAAGAAGCGGCTTTGGCATAGAAGCCGTATAGGCGTAAATTTTATTTCTTGCCGAAGATAAGGGCTTTGTAAGTTTTAGGGTTAGCCCTTTTTTATGAATAATATAAATGGTTACAACTATCATAGAGGCGCATACAATGTATAGCCAAACAGAAAAAGCCTTTACAAAAGTAAGGGTTCCGTCCGCATTAATTCCCAAAAGAGGCCATAATAATAAGAAAAGCCAGACAAGCCCTATTAAATATTTTTTACCTTTGCTTTTAAACTCTTGTATCATCTATATTTTCACCCATTATACCCGTAGGCATAAAATAAAGAACTCCGATTAAAATAATAAACGCAAAAACATCCTTATATTCGCTTGATATATATCCGGCGCCGAATATTTCTATCATGCCTATTAAAAAACCGCCGATCATTGCGCCTGTAATATTTCCTATGCCTCCCAATACGGCGGCGGCAAAAGCTTTTATTCCGGGAACAAAACCCATAGTATAACCTACGGAACCGTAATACATTCCTACCATTATCCCGGCGGCGGCGGCAAGACTTGCGCCTATGATAAAGGTAAGGCTTATAATTCTATCGCTTTTTATCCCTACCAAAGAGGACATTGTTTTATCTTGAGCGGTAGCTCTCATTGCTTTTCCGATTCTTGTTTTAAAAACCAGAAGATTAAGCAATATCAATAATAGAATTGTTATCAATAACATTACAATTTGCATGTAGCTTACTTTTATGTTTCCGAAATCAAATCCGCCTTGAGAAAAGATAGTAGGATAAGCTTTATCGTAAACTCCCTGAGTAAGCATAAGTCCGTTTTGTATAAAGATAGACATTCCAAGCGCGCTTAAAAGCACGGATAGGCGCGAAGATTTCCTTAAAGGCTTGTAAGCTATTTTTTCTACGCCTGTAGCCAAAAGAGAGCAGTATGCCATAGATAGAATAATAGCTCCGGAAAGGCATAGCCAAGGATATGTCGCAAGGTAACCGTTAGCGCTTAAAAAACTTAAAAGTATTACGCCCATGTATCCGCCTGCGGCAAAGAATTCGCCGTGAGCAAAGTTTATAAGCTGTATAATGCCGTAAACCATAGTATAGCCCAAAGCTATAAGAGCGTAAATTCCGCCAAGGGTTAATCCGTTAATAAGCTGTTGGATAAAGTATTCCATAAATATTTTTCAATTCCGCTGCGTAACTTCGTAGTTTGCTCAATTTCTGCGTTGGATAACAATTGTTAATCCTCGAACTTGAACAAACCACTTTGTTATAAATCGAAATTTCACCATTCTTTTTTCAATTCCGCTGCATAACTTCGTAGTTTGTCCAATTTCTGCGTTGGATAAAAATGTTATGCAGCGGAATTTAATCATTTTTTTTGTTTAATGATTTTTGTATATCTTGCTTTCGTAAACTCAAGCAAAAGAAAAAAGTTGTAAAAAACTTTTTTTATTTGGTTTCTGAAAATAATTTGCCTGTTTCGGGATCCCAGTAATTTTTAAAAGCTTTGTTTTCAACTTTAAAGATTATGTAGCTGGATCCAGAGTCTCCGTTTTCTTTAAAGCTTATATCTTTGGAAGCTCCTTTATAATTCATTTTAAGCATTGCTTCTTTGATTTTTGCAGGGTCTGTTCCGCCTGTTTCTTTTATTGCTTTTAAAAGGGTAATAGCCGAATCGTAAGCGTAAGCGGAGTATGAGCCGGGCTTATCTGTTCCGGTAATCACTTTGAATTTTGCAATAAATTTTTTATAAGCCTCTGTTTCGGCGTCCATAAATCCGAAAGTTAAATAAACTCCTTCCGTGGCATCTTTTCCGATTTCTATAAATTGCGGATGATATACGGCGTCTTGAGCTAACATTATCGCTTCTATGCCGTTGCGTTTTGCTTGTATAGCCATAAGGCTTCCGGTTGCGGAATTTTGAAGGCTCATGTATAAAGCGTCCGGTTTTTTGGTTTTAACTTTTGTCAAAACTGCCGAAAAATCTTTATCTCCCTGATTTACATGATCATGTAATATTACTTTTATTCCGACAGCTTCGCATCCTTGCGCAACTTTTTCGGCAAGACCTTGAGAATATGTTGTTTTATCGTCAATTATAAAAATCGTTTTAACTTTTTTGTAAGTTAAAAATTTTACCGCCGCTTTAGACTGATCATCGTCTCGTCCGCACATGCGGAACATATATTTGAGTCCTCTTTCGGTTACTTTTTCGTTGGTTGAAGCGGGGGTAATCATTATAACATCTTCTTCCGCCAAAACTTCGGAAGCTGGAATTGTAGCGGAGCTGCAATATGCGCCTATAACTCCTATTGCTTTGTTGTTTATAAGCTTATTTGCGGCGGCTACCGCTTGTCTCGGGTCGCATGCGGTATCTTCAGTGAAAAGCTCTATTTTATCAAATCCCTCTATGCCGCCTTCATCTTCGATTACCGCTATTGCCGTTCTTACTCCGTTTGCGATATCGTTTCCGTCCGCCGCATAAGGTCCTGTCAATGGTCCCATAGAACCTATTTTTAAAGTTTCCGCAAACGCTGCGGAGCTTATAAAAATAGCCGTTATAATGGTTAATATAAATAGTTTCAATTTTTTAAATTTCATTAATAATCTCCTTTGTATTTTTATAATTAATATACAGAGAAAAAATATAGATTATTTAGAATCTCTGCAATCCTTCTTATCGTAAATAAAGAGAGTTGTCATTCTTCCGGCTGCCCGAGATACGCTTCTATAACTTTTTTGTCTTTTTGAATTTTTTCGGGCGCGCCGTCGGCTATTTTAACTCCGTAATCAAGACATACTATTTTATCGCATATTGTCATAACAAACTTCATATCATGCTCTACCAAAAGAATATCTATGCCAAGCTCGGAAATTTTTTTTATATCCTTCATAAGCTCCATTGTTTCGGACGGATTCATACCTGCGGCAGGCTCGTCTAAAAGAAGCAGTTTGGGATCCGAGGCGAGCGCTCTTGCTATTTCAAGTCTGCGCTGTAGCCCGTAAGGAAGATTTTTGGCAATATCGTAAGAATATTTTTCAAGCCCCATAAACCTCATTGTTTCAAGAGATTTTTTTATAATATATTCTTCCTCTTTTTTTTGAGATTTTGTTCTTAAGATTGCGCTTATAGGTCCATGTTTTGTTCTGCTATGCAAGGCTATCATAACATTTTCTACCGCCGTCATCTCTTTGAAAAGGCGTATGGTCTGAAAGGTTCTGGCGATTCCGAGTTTAAGAATCTGATGGGGTCTTTTTTTTAGAATTATATTTTTGTAAAATTCCGCTGATCCGGCATAAGCGTTGTAAACTCCGGTAATAACGTTAAATATGGTTGTTTTTCCGGCTCCGTTCGGACCTATCAACCCTACTATTTCTCCTTTTTTTATAGTAAAGCTTACCTCTCTTAAAGCTTGTATGCCTCCGAAACGGACGCTTATTTTATCTAATTTTAAAGAAAATCGATTGGTCATCTTGTATATTTTTATTATGAAATTTTTTTTCGCCGCGCTCGGTTATACGACAAATAAAAAATTGTTTGTCGATAAAAAACGCCCGCATAGATAATAAGCTTGTTATTTCGAACAAAGCGAGAAATTCATTTATTATTATTATTTCGCCTTAATCTGATAATACAGATTGCATTATCAAAACAGGTTTATATGCTAAAACAGACAACGATATACCAGAAGAATCGAATAAATCAACCTAATTATTTTAATTATAATAAGATAAAGCCAACCTTTTTGTATCTTGAAATAGATAAAGTAGTTTTTAAATGTCATAAAAGCAAGTATGTTATAAAGATAAATTAAGATATTTGAAGTTGTATTAGCTTTTGTAGAAACGGGTTTTATTTGAGACCAAATCTAACTCTTTATAACATAGACGCAACGGAAGCTGTTAATGGAATCTTGCTTTGTAATTATAAAATCGGAAAAGGATACGAATAAGGCAGAACAGAATTTTTGTTACCCGAAATTTTTATATTTTTCTACAAAAATCAATATAATTATCCGAATCTTGATTAGAATCAAAGACAAGCCTCTTTATTGGAAGTATCTTTATTAAAAGGAGGCATTGTTATGGCAAAATCCGATTTGTTTATTTTAAAAGAGAAAAAAAAGATTAATCAATGGATAACCGAATATATCATTTTATTAACCCTGCCTGTAAAATTAGAATCCGGATGTAAAGCGGAAGGTTTGGAATTAAAATTCAGAACTTATGGAAAACTAAACTCTTCAAAAACAAATGCGATTTTAATTTTTCATCCTTTATCATTCGGGCTTAAAGGATTTGCTTTGCCGAATCAGGATAAAAGCTGGTGGACAAAAATAGCAGGTCCAGGAAAGTGTTTGGACGTAAACAAATACTGCCTTATAAGCGCTTCCTTTCATGTTATGGCAAAACAGGTAAAAAAAATATCCCCTCCTTCAAAAAAGCTTTTTTTAACTTCCGTTCAATCAAAAAAAAAGCCGGAGACGCCGCAGTAATACCTGTTATAAAAGAGAATGCTTACGGGCATGGCGCGGTAATAGTCGCAAAAACTCTGCTTGCCGAAGGAGTTAAACTCTTTGCGGTATCAAAGTTTAAAGAGGCAATGGAACTAAAAGAAAGCGGAGTTGATACGCCGATTTTAATACTTGGTCGCCTTTTTCCGGAAGAGCTTACGGATGCGGTAAAAGCAGGCTTTAGAATAACCCTTTTTTGTAATCAGGATATATTATGGCTCCAAAAAGCAAAACTTCCTTTTCCAGCTTATGTCCATGTAAATATAGATACTGGTTTCGGAGGAGCCGGAGTTCGGGTAGACAATGAACAAGACTTTTTTAATAATCTTGTTAAATCCGCTTCTTGCATATTCGAAGGATTATACAGTCAGTTTTCAACATCCAACGAAACAGATAAAACTTATGCAAATCTACAGTTAAATCGGTTTAAAAATATTGTTGCGGACCTTGAACAAAAAAATATAAAGCCGAATTTAATCCATATGGCAAATAGCGGCGCAATACTGAACTTTTTGCCGGAAAGCCGTTTTAACGCAGTCCGCACAGGGATTGCATTATACGGTCATTACCCTTCTTCGGCGTTTCTCGAATCAATACAGTTAAAACAGGTAATGACATTTAAAACCTTTATTGCCAATATAAGCGAAATTCCCGCCAATACTCCGGTAAGTTATGCCGGAAAATGGATAACCCCCCAAAAAACTCGAATTGCAACCCTGCCCGTAGGATTTACAGACGGAATTAACAGCGGATTGACAAACAAAGGAAAAGTTATCGTCAAAGATAAACTTTATACGATGGCGGGAATAATAGGTATGGATCGAACAATGATAGACATAGGGGACGATCCTATAGAAATCGGAGACGATGTAATAATATGGGGCGGTTCCGAAAAAAAAGAGATACTTTTATCCCAACTCTCCGACATTTGCGGCATAAGCTTATATGTTTTAATAACCGGAGTTTCCGAAAAAATAAAACGTAAATATATAACCGCCTGATCTTTTATAGCGCTTTTAATCCTGCTTATATACCTTCCCGTTTTAGAAAACTTATTTCTAATCCAGTCAATAAAAAAGTTGCTATTTTTTATTTACAAAGCCGTATTTGAAACTATATTAAATAATTCAGAAGAAATATCTATTGTTAAATTATAATCATCAACGGGAATAATTATAAAAGTTGAAGATATTTGCGGTTTGTTTGCGCAGCTTTTGCTTGCCTTTTGGGATTTTCAACTGCGTTGTTTGATGAAAAACGAGTTGAAAAGCGCTTCCTAATCGGCAAAAGCCGCCGCGCAAATAAATTGCAAATACCTCTTTGCTCGAATATAAACAGAGGAAAGGCTCAATTTTAGACACAAAAAAGAATGATTAATTTCGTTGGATAACAAAGTATTTTGTTTGGTTAAAGGCGGATAAAAATTTTGACGTTGAGCGTTTTGAGGATTGAAATTTTTATCAGGCGCCGAAATCAAGCAAAAGAAGGCAAACCGTATTAAAGAATTTGACATACAACTTAAAATGGAAAAGGCGCTATATTAAATATGGAAAAACAGATGATCGCTCTTGCGGGCAACCCTAATGCCGGAAAAACGACTCTTTTTAACGAGCTTACAGGATCGCGCCAGCATGTGGGAAACTATCCGGGTATTACCGTAGAAAAAAAAGAAGGGGAATATATAGGAAAAGATTATACTCTTCATATAGTGGATCTTCCCGGCACATATTCTATTACCGCTTATTCTCAGGAAGAGATTGTGGCAAGAAATTTTTTGACAAATGAAAAGCCGCAAGCGGTTATCAACATAATAGACGCTTCTAATCTGGAGCGTAATCTTTATCTTACGGTTCAGCTTTTGGAACTCGGAATACCGGTTTGCTGCGCTTTAAATATGATGGATATTGCAAAAAGTAGGGGAATTGAGATTGATACCGATAAATTATCCGCTCTTTTAAACGTTCCTATAGTCGAAACCGTAGCAAGAGAAGGAAAAGGGAAAAAAGAGTTGATGGATGCGGTTTATAAACTTGTATCCGAGCCAAAAGAGCAGGGCGGCTTAAAAATATCTTACGGAGAGGATATTGATAACGCTCTTATTGAAATCGAACAAATAGTAACTTCAAAGAATCTATTAACAGATATATACCCAGCAAGATGGACGGCTTTAAAATATTCGGAGCGCGATGAACAGGTTATGGCGGCGGGAGACGCGGTTGATTTGTCCGCGTCGTCGGATATAAAAAAAATTGTAGAAAAGGTAAGCTTGCATTTAAAAAAGACGGTAGATACATATCCGGAAGCGGTTATAGCGGATCATCGTTACGGGTATATCAACTCCGTAGTAAAACAGGGGGCGATAAAGAAAGACAGGGATTTAGATAAGCTTTATTTATCCGATAAAATAGACAGAGTTGTTACAAATAGATTTTTGGGTCCCCTATTCATGATAGCCGTTCTTACCCTTCTTTATAAGTTTACATTCTCATTTAGCGAGATGCCCGTAAGCTGGTTACAAAGGCTTTTTGACATAATAGGCTCTTCGGTAGCTTCCGCTATGGAGGAGGGGCTTTTGAAATCGCTTATTGTATCCGGAATTATAGACGGCGTAGGAGGAGTTATAAGTTTTGTTCCTCTTATTATGCTGATGTTTTTGGGAATATCTCTTATAGAGGATTCCGGATATCTTGCGAGAGTCGCTTTTATGGTGGATAGAATATTTAGAATGTTCGGTCTTCATGGAAGCTCCGCTTTGGCTTTTATACTTTCCGGAGGAATAGCCGGAGGCTGCGCGGTTCCGGGAGTTATGGCAAGCCGCACATTAAAATCAAGGCGAGAGCGTCTCGCCACAATTCTTACGGTTCCTTTTATGAGTTGCGGAGCAAAACTACCGGTATTTTCTTTGCTTGCCGTAACATTTTTTAATAAACATCAAACAAACGTAATGGTTGTCATAACCCTTATTTCTTGGCTCGGGGCTCTTATAATTGCAAAATTTTTAAGAAGCTCCATAATAAAAGGGGAAGCGACCCCTTTTGTTATGGAGCTTCCTCCTTATAGATTTCCCACATTTAAAGGGCTTGCCATTCATACATGGGAAAGAACTTGGCAGTATATAAAAAAAGCGGGAACTGTTATACTCATAGTTTCGATTGTACTATGGGCGCTGATGACATTCCCTCGTCTTTCCGGCGGTGAAAAAGCGGCGTTCGAGCAAAAAAGAACGGCAGTTTTTGCTTCCCAAGAAACGAATGCGGAATATGTTCGTCAAAAAATAGAAAAAATTAATTGCGAAGAAGCTGCTTTAGGATTAAAAAAATCTATTGCCGGAAGAATAGGAACCGCTATTGAAACGGTTACTCATACCGCAGGTTTTGACTGGAAAATGAATATAGCTTTGGTAGGCGGATTTGCGGCAAAAGAGGTTATTATCTCAACTCTCGGCACCGCTTATTCTTTGGGCGAGGCGGATATTGACGAGCATAAAAGTCTTTCCGATACTTTAGCCGGCTCAAAAGACTGGTCTCCGCTTGTAGCGGCGGCTTTTATTATATTTACTATTTTTTACGCTCCCTGTTTTGTTACGGTAGTATGTATAGTAAAGGAGACGGGATCTTGGAAATGGGGGGCTTTTTCGATGATTTTTAATACCTTGCTTGCTTTTATTCTTGCAACGGCGGTTTTTCAGATAGGCAGTTTTATGGGGTATTAGGTTGGCAATTTTTTTAGAATAGATTAATAAAATTGTATAATTTGTTATAGAATTTTATAAAAAGGTAAAAAGATGAAAATAGAATATTTAAATCTGATCATAGAAACAAAAAACCCAGAACAGCTTTTGTCTACGATTTTAAATTCAAAAGAAAACAAAACTTATATCAGTAAAGATAGCTTTGCAAAGGTTGAAAAAGCTCACAAAAACACAATTCATCATCGAATAACAAAATCAAGAGAAAAAGATAACTATAATACAAAAGAATTCAAAGGCGTAAGAGGCGTGTTTATAGAATTTAATAAAGATACTCCTCGCGGAACAATCTCATCAGGTCCAAAAAAATAACCAGCGTTTAACCGCTCAAAAATCAAAACAACAGAATCGCAAAACAGATAACTGCCTAATTTTATTGGTCGGGAAGGCCGGATTTGAACCGGCGGCCCCAGCGTCCCGAACGCTGTGCTCTACCAGGCTGAGCCACTTCCCGACGCAAAAAGCTTGTATTCTACATAAGACCGATTGTCAATAATTTATAAATTTGGTTGCATAATTTCGCAATTTGTCCGTTTGCGGCGTTGCGTTCAAATTTTAATCTTCGAAATACTACATATATTCCTGCGGTTAAAATTTTCACGCGCTTTGCAAACATATATTAAAATATATAGTTGCAATTAAGAGTATAAGCGGCTAATTTGAAAAATTAATTATTAGCCTTTTTCCAAACAACTTAACATAGTTAAAAAAGAGCAATGGCTCATATATCGATGAAAAGCCATGCAAACGGAGCAAAAAATTCAAAAACGCATTTAAGAAAAGAGATAGCCATAGAGCAGGCGTTAAACGCGCTTAATATAGCTCATCCTTTGGGATTATACGACTGCTGCGGAGTAAGTAACGATGCCAGAAATAGCCAAAAAATGGGCAAAACAAAAAAAATAGTTTCGGTTAAAGCATTACAGCTTGCTTTAAGCATCGGCGAGGCGGCGGCTTATAACGAGTGGGACGGAGATCATTTTATGACTACCGAGATATGCAGCCAAAAAGCTTATAAGAAGGCGGAAATACAGGATCCGAGAGAAAAATTTTCCTTAATAGAGGTTCATGACTGCTTTTCTATTACCGAGCTTGTAACTATGGAAAACCTTTTTATATCTAAAAAAGGGGAGGCGATTAAAGATATTTTAGACGGATTTTACGATTTTAAAACCGGAGGCGTGCCATGTCAGGTTGACAGAGGCTTAAAATGTTTCAGACATTCGGTCGGGGCTTCCGGCATTAGAATGATTTATAAAATACACCTTCAAATAAACGGAAGAGCCGAAGATAGACAGCTTGAAAATCCGAGACTCGGCTTAACTCATAATATAGGAGGCTTTCCTTTTATGAATGTTTGTAGTATATCAATAATAGGACGTTATGGAGAATGAAAAACCTTTGCTCAACTTCATATTTTGCTCGTTTTCTGCGTTATGCTCAAATTTTAATACTCGAAATACAATTAAGTATTCCTGCGTTTAAGATTTTCGCAAGCCTTGAAAACCAACAATTTTTTTTATTGAGCAAAGGTTTTAAAGGTTTTAATAGTAAGCGGCAATTTAAAAGGCGTTTGCTTGCCTTTGCATTTTGCCCGTTTTCTGCGTTATACTTAAATTTTAATAAACGGACAAAATATTTTACGGGCAAGTCTCTTTTCTTGCAAAAAATAATAAAAAGAGTAATAAAAATAGAAATTTTATAAAAATAGGGAGCATATTCGCTAATGTTTTACGGTTTGGAAAAAGGAATTTCAGATATAAAAAATCATAAGTTTTTAGCCTTTTCCACTATTACGACCATATCTTTTGCCGCTCTTATAATAAGCATATTTATGCTTATTTTTGTAAATACCGGCAAGATTATGGATTCTTTTAAAAAGAATGTTAAAATTATGATTTATCTAAAGCCAGGGGACGGCGAAAAGCATTTTTTAAATATAGAATCCGAAATATCGAAAATTAAAGGCATTGAAGGTATAAACTTTATATCTAAAGAGAAGGCTTTAAATAATTTAAAAACAACTGCAGATTCTTATGCTTTTTTATTTAAATCTTTTGAAAAAAACCCTCTTCCAGACGCTTATCAGGTTATGATTAATCCCGAATATCTAACCGGCGATATTAAAAGCATGGTAAAAAAGCTAAAAAATATTGAAGGCGTAGAAGATATTTTATATGCTCAAAAATGGATAGAAAAATTTAACGGGATATTCTCTTTATTGAAATTGTTGGCAATAGCGGTAGGTTCCATATTTTTTGCGGCGTCTATATTTTTTGCAGCTAATACAATACGGCTTGTTGTATATTCAAGGCGCGAAGAGATTGAAATTATGCGGCTTGTAGGGGCGAACGATACTTTTATAACCGCCCCTTTTTATATACAGTCTCTTATTTACGGAATACTCGGCGGGATTATAGGAATTTTAATAACATATATAAGTTTTAAAATTATGCCTACGGATATATTAAGAGGTTTTTTGCCGGATACGTTTACAATGGATTTTTTAAATTTAAAGATACTATCCGAAATTGTTTTCGGAAGTATTCTTGTCGGATGGTTTGGATGTTTTATATCTTTAAAACAATTTTTAAAAGTATAGGTTTTTTTACGATTATCTTTATTATAAGCTGCTTTGCAGATGCGGGCTTTTCCGCCCCTAAATCTTCGAAGCTTAAAAAAGAAGCCGAAGTAATTAATAAAAAAATAAAAGATAATAAAAAAAGCTTAAAAAAAATAGCGAAAAAAGAGAAGGATATTATAAACTCTTTAGATAAAACCGATATTGTTTTGAATAAAAAAAGAGCGGAAAAGAACGTTTATGAAAAGGAGTTAAGCGATATTGCAGGGCAGATAAAGGCGATTAAAGTTAAAAAGGATAGCATAGAAAAAAAGCTTGATAAAACAAAAGAGTATGCGGGGCGTCGTTTGGCTGCGGTTTATAAATTGAATAACATGGGAACGGCAAATATTATAATGTCTGCGGAATCGACGAATCAATTTTTAGAATTAAAATATTTAATGGATAAAATAGTAGGATACGATCAAGCTACTTTGGAAGGTTTTATAAAAGACGCCTCCTTGCTTGAAAAAGCGGAGACAGAGTTGGCGAAGCGTTCGGACGAAAAAAAAAGAACCGAAGCAAAACTTGCAAAAAGTATAAAGGGCATCAAAAAACAGTCTCAAGAAAAAAAACAGCTTCTTGCCGGCATAAAAAAGGAGAAGTCTGTTAAGATGGCGGCGGTTAAGGCTCTTAAGGAGGCGGCAAAATCTCTTGATAAAAAAATAGCCTCTCTTAGCAGAAAAAAAAGTTATACTCCGAATAATAAAATAAAAGGCCCCTCTTTTAAAGCGAATAAAGGGCGTTTGGATATGCCTATAAAAGGAAAAATTGTTTTAAAATTCGGTCCTTATCATGATAAAGATTTAAATATAACCAATTATTCCAGCGGAATAACCATAAAAGCCGCAAGAGGAGAGATTGTCCGAGCGGTGTTTGGCGGCAATGTAATTTTTGCCGATTGGTTAAAAGGTTATGGAAACGTAATAATTATAGACCATGGAAAAAGCTATTATACGCTTTATGCGCATATGGAAAATATGCGTAAAAAGTTAGGAGAAACGATAAAAACAGGAGATATATTGGCTAACGTAGGAGATGGAGGCTCGATTACCGGAACAAAACTTCATTTTGAAATAAGACATCATGGGGAGCCTGTAAATCCTATGAATTGGTTTAAAAAAGGTTAGAAAGAGAGTTTTATAATGAAAAAAAATATTAAAAGTATTATCATCGGCGTAGTTATATCTTCTTTAATGTTATTTGCCGGAATTGGCAATCTTTACGCTATCGCAAGCGATGAAGCGCCTTATAAACAGCTTAAACTTTTTACTGAAGTAATGGATATGATTGAAAAAGATTATGTCGATCACATGGAGACGGACAAGCTTATAGAAGAGGCTACAAAAGGTATGGTAAAAAGCTTGGATCCTCATTCCGATCTGCTTACGCCCGAAGATTTGAAACAGTTGAGCATAAGCACAAAAGGGAAATTCGGCGGGCTTGGAATTGTGATTACAATAAAAGATGAGTTGCTTACCGTAATATCTCCCATAGAAGGAACTCCGGCTTATAAAATAGGCGTTAAATCGAATGACATAATAATTAAAATAGACGATAACACTACTCAAGGTATGAGTTTGTCTGAAGCGGTTAGTCTGTTGAGAGGTAAAAAAGGGACTGCCGTAACCATAGTTGTAGTAAGGGAAAAGGCGACGCAGCCTATAGAATTTACAATAACAAGAGCTATTATTCCAATACACAGCGTAAAATACGCAACATTACAACCCGGATACGGTTATGTGAGAATAACCAATTTTCAGGAAAACACCACTTTGGATACTATAAATGCGTTAAAAAAAATAAATACGGAAAATAACGGATTAAAAGGGCTGCTTCTTGATCTGAGAAATAATCCCGGAGGGCTTTTGGAACAGTCTATAACGGTAGCCGACATCTTCTTAGAAAAAGGAACAATACTTACGGTAAAAGGAAGAGAAGCTACGGATCAGAAAGTATATACCGCAAACAGATCGAATAAGCGCGACATACAAACCTACCCTATTATAGTGTTGGTAAACGGAGGCAGCGCCAGCGCTTCCGAAATAGTGGCGGGATCTTTGCAGGATAATAGGCGAGCCTTAATATTAGGAACAAAAACATTCGGAAAAGGCTCGGTTCAAAACGTTAAAAGACTTGATAACGGATACGCCCTTAAACTAACCATTGCAAAATATTATACTCCGAGCGGCAAATCAATACAGGCAAAAGGAATAGAACCGGATATTGAAGAAGCGTATAAATTTTTAAAAGAGGAAGAAAATCCAGAAGAAAACAGAATTAAAGAAAAAGACCTTATAAACCATATAGAAGCCGAGCCTGTTATTAAGGAAGAGAAACAAATAAAAGAGGAAGAGCATGCATACGGCGAATTGGTTATTGAAAACCTTTTGGCTGATAGTCAGGTAAAAAGAGGGCTTGATCTGCTTATAGGCTTTAATAAATTTATAATAGAACGCGATAAAGAAAATTAAGAGATAAAAAAAAATATAAAGGATATATTCAAAGTTGATGTAACAAAACTATGTCAAATAACAAAAAGTTTTTTTTTCTTTTTTGCGTAATTTTATCTTTTTTAATAATTAAAACAGGCTATTCCGAACATAAAACAGAAGAGAACATTTTAAAACAAAACGGATTTTTATATCATTTCGGCTTAAACAAAACGAAAAAAAAAAGAGACTTTAAAAAGCCGAGACTTGCAATCATAATAGACGATACAGGATATTCGTTTAAAGAGGCGAAAAGATTTTTTGAACTTGACGCCGATATTACTTACGCAATTCTTCCTTTTGCTCCTTATGCAAAAAAAATTGCAGAATATGCCCATAATAAAGGGATTGAGGTTATGCTTCATCTTCCTATGGAACCAAACGAATATCCTGATAAAAACCCCGGCAAAGACGCTTTGCTATCCTCCATGACCGCCGAAGAATTTCAAAAAGTTTTAAATAAAAACATACATGCCGTCCCTTATATAAAAGGGGTTAATAACCATATGGGATCAAAGCTTACAACCATGCCTTATTATATGGACAGACTCTTTTTATTACTGCAAAAAAAAAAGCTTTATTTTATAGACAGCAGAACTTCGGAAAAAAGCGTAGCAAGACAAGAGGCTTTTTTTTTTAAAATACCCTTTGAAGAAAATGATATGTTTATAGATAATGTTCGGTCTTATAATGCGATGAAAAAGCAGATAACCCGTCTTATAAAAAAAGCAAAAAAGGAGGGGAAAGCAATAGGAATAGGGCATTTCAACTATGATTTTTATGAGTTTTTAAAAAAGGAGCTTCCGCAAATAAAATCTGAGGTTAGGTTGGTTTTTGTTTCGGAACTCCTTTAAATTTTATCCGATTAAGTTTAATAAGATTAAGTTAATAATAGATTACAGATTAGAATTGTTACAAGTTTTGAAACGCTTAAATAAAGGGATAAAATATGTTGAGTTGCGCTTTTCAAAAACTTGGTCAAAATATAATAAGGAATAAAAAATGGCTCAAAAAAAGAAGGAAGAATCTATAGAAAAAACATTATGGAAAGCCGCGGATACGCTAAGAAAAAATATTGACGCCGCCGAATATAAACATATTGTTTTGGGATTGATTTTTTTAAAATATATTTCGGATATTTTTGACGCCCATTATAAAAAATTAGAAGAAGGCAAAGGGGAATATGAGTGGGCGGATCCGGAAGACAAGGATGAATATAAAGCGAAAAATATTTTTTTTGTTCCCGAAGATGCAAGATGGTCATATTTGCAAAAACGGGCAAAATATCCGGGAATAGGAAAAGATATTGACGACGCAATGGACGCTATTGAACGGGATAACTCCTCCTTGAAAAATGTATTGCCAAAAGTTTATGCTTTGGGAAATATCGATCCGAAAAATTTGGGCGGCTTAATCGACTTAATAAGCAATATTTCAATGAATAACAAAAACGGCGCCGGCGATTTTTTAGGGCGCGTATTTGAGTATTTTTTGGGCGAGTTTGCTTTGGCGGAAGGGAAAAAAGGGGGGCAGTTTTACACCCCGCGTTCCGTTGTCGAGTTATTAGTCGCAATGTTAGAGCCTTATAAAGGGCGCGCATTCGATCCGTGCTGCGGCTCCGGCGGCATGTTTGTGCATTCCGAAAAGTTTGTAAAGGAACGTCAGGGAAGAATAAATGATATTTCTATTTACGGGCAGGAAAGCAACCAAACAACATGGCGTTTATGCAAAATGAATCTTGCCATCAGAGGCATAGACAGCTCCCAAGTAAAATGGAATAGCGAGGGCTCCTTTTTAAATAACGCGCATAAGGATTTAAAAGCCGATTTTGTTATTGCCAATCCGCCCTTTAACGATAGCGATTGGAGCGGAAGTCTGCTGCGTACGGACGGCAGATGGCAATATGGGGTTCCTCCGGCAAATAACGCCAATTATGCATGGATACAACACTTTATTTATCACTTAGCCCCAAAGGGACAAGCCGGATTTGTGCTTGCCAAAGGGTCTCTTACCTCTAAAACTTCTGGCGAAGGGGATATAAGAGAAGCTATTATTGAGGCTAGGTTGTTAGATTGCATTGTTAATCTTCCGGCAAAATTATTTTTAAATACGCAAATACCGGCAAGCCTTTGGTTTTTACGCCGTAATCAAGAAAACGGAAAATTTCGGGACAGGACAAACGAGATACTTTTTATAGACGCCAAAGATATGGGACATTTGATTAATCGCAGAACCCGCGAATTCTCCAAAGAGGACGTTTTAAAAATTGCGGATACTTACCATAACTGGCGCAATCCGAACGGCAAATATGAGGACGTAAAAGGTTTTTGCAATTCCGCCTCTATTCAAAAAGTAAAAGAAATGGATTATACGCTTACCCCCGGGCGTTATGTGGGCTTGGCTGTTCAAGAGGATGATTTTGATTTTAAGGAACGGTTTACAAGTTTAAAAGCCGAATTTGAAGAGCAGATAAAAGAGGAAGCCGTTTTGAACGAACGAATTGTCAAAAATTTTGCAAAAATTGAATTAAAAAATGACTGAACTAACGCCAATAAAAAACATCCGAAATCATATCTTTACGATCAGAGGCGTACAGGTAATGACAGATCGTGATTTGTCAGAGATATATGGCGTTGATACAAGAGCTTTAAATCAAGCTGTTAAAAGAAATATAGAAAGATTCCCTGATGATTTTCGTTTCCAATTAAGCGCTGCTGAATTTGAAGATTGGAAATCACAATTTGTGATCTCCAATGAAGATAAAATGGGTTTAAGGCGCCCTCCTTATGTTTTTACAGAACAAGGCGTATCTATGCTTTCTGCTGTTTTACGCAGCCAAACAGCTATAAAGGCGAGTATTGCTATAATTAATGCTTTTGTTGAAATGCGTAAATTTATTGCCAATAATGCCGCCATATTGCAACGTCTCGACCGCGTAGAACAAAAACAGTTGGAAACAGGCCAAAAATTTGAACAGATTTTTAAAGCGTTGGAAGATAAAAGCATAAATCCAAAGCAAGGCATTTTTTACGATGGGCAAATATTTGACGCTTATACTTTTGTCGGAGATTTGATAAGAGCCGCAAAGCGCTCAATAATTCTTATTGATAACTATATTGACGATTCGGTTTTAATCCATTTCACAAAAAGAAAGAAGAATGTTGATTTCTCTATTTTTACAAAAAATATAAACAAACCACTAAAGTTAGATATTGAAAAGCACAATCAACAATATAAGCCAATTAAAATTAAAAAATTTATCAAAGCCCACGACCGATTTTTAATTATTGATGAAACCACAGTTTACCATTTTGGAGCAAGCCTAAAAGATTTGGGTAAAAAATGGTTCGCTTTTTCTAAAATGGAAATGAATGCCAAAGAGATTCTGAAAAAAATAGAAAAAGGAGCTGGCAATGAGTGAGTGGAAAAAATGTAGGTTGGGGAATGTGGCAACATTTCGAACGGGTAAGCTAAATTCAAATGCGGAAATACAGCATGGTATTTATCCATTTTTTACATGTTCCCCAAAAACATTAAAAATTGATACTTTTGCCTTTGACGAAGAGACACTTTTATTGGCAGGAAATAATGCTAATGGTATTTTTTCATTGAAGCACTTCAAAGGGAAATTTAATGCTTACCAGCGAACATACTTAATCAGTCTGAAAAATAATGATGATTATAAGTTTGTTTTTTATTCATTGAAGTTACAGCTGAAAAATTTAGAGTCTATCTCACATGGCACAGCTACAAAATATTTAACATTGCCGCTTCTTAATTGTATTCCAATTTTAATTCCCCCGCTCCTGGAGCAAAAAGCCATTGCCGCCGTCCTTTCGAGTTTAGACGATAAAATAGACTTGCTCCATCGCCAAAATAAAACCCTTGAAGCAATGGCGGAAACTCTTTTTAGACAGTGGTTTGTGGAAGAGGCGGAGGAGGATTGGGAGGAAAGATCATTAAGCAGTATTGCAACTTTTTTAAATGGTTTGGCTTGTCAAAAATATTTGCCAAAAAATGATGTAGATAAACTTCCTGTGTTAAAGATTAAACAATTACGAAATGGCTTATCAGATGATTGTGATTGGTGTACAACTGATGTAAAACCTGAATATATTATTGAAAATGGAGATGTAATATTTTCTTGGTCTGCTTCATTGATGGTTAAAATTTGGAATGACGAAACTTGTATTCTGAATCAACATTTATTTAAAGTTACTTCTAATGAATTTCCTAAATGGTATTATTATTTATGGAGTAAATATTATTTAGAAGAGTTTATTAGTATTTCCGCAAGCTTCGCCACTACAATGGGACACATTAAAAGATGTGATTTAGATGATGCTATGGTATTGCTTCCTTCTAATAAAGAGTTGTTAAAATTTACAGAAATACAGACGCCAATTATTGATGAAATAGTAGCAAATAATGCTAAAATATCTT
>JAOZTP010000015.1 GCA_029939135.1 Desulfobacterales bacterium | reverse complement strand
ATATAAACATTTTCTTATAATAATTATTTATTAAAAATGGTCAACAGCATCTTTTATATAAATTTTTTTATACCTCTATCATATTACAAAGACATTAAAGATTGACCCGTAAAAATAAACTTTGTATCTTGATTAACCGCGCCATTTTTAAATGGAATTAAAACGCAAAGCGCAAAACAACCCAAACAGGAATAAATATAATGATCCAAGCAAATTTAAAAGCATTGTCCGTATTAGACGGCAGATACGCAAAAATTGTAGAGGACTTGCAAGATATTTTTTCGGAATACGGGCTAATAAAAGAAAAAGTTTTTGTAGAGATAAGCTGGCTTCAATTTATTATTAAGGACTTGAAGCTTGCAGATTTTGAAATTTCGGATTCGGATATAAAAAATATAAAAAAAATATCCGAAGACTTTGATATAAAAGCCGCCAAACGCGTTAAAACAATAGAAGCGCAAACAAATCATGACGTAAAAGCGGTTGAATATTATATAAAGGAGCGTCTTGAAGCCGCAGGACTTTTAAAGCTTAAAGAATGGGTTCATTTCGGATGCACATCCGAAGATATAAATAACGCCTCTTATGCAATAATGATAAAAAAAGGGAAAGATATTGGAAAAAAACATCTGAAAAACCTTCTTTTAAGAATAGAAGAGCTTGCCAAGCATTATAAAAATATCCCTATGCTTTCAAGAACGCATGGACAGCCCGCAAGCCCTACTACCATAGGCAAAGAATTTATTAATTTTGCATTTAAAATAAAAAAAGAATTGAAAATTTTA
Source organism: Desulfobacterales bacterium (assembly GCA_029939135.1). Lineage (GTDB taxonomy): Bacteria > Desulfobacterota > Desulfobacteria > Desulfobacterales > JAFDMD01 > JAFDMD01. The sequence continues at coordinate 24,200 of JAOZTP010000015.1, read as the reverse complement.
GACAACATAAAATCGAACGCTAAATTTAACGGCGCTTCTGGCAATTATAACGCTCATAATTTTGTATTTCCTAATATAGACTGGATAAAAGCTTCCGAAAATTTTATATCCGAATATCTTGGCGTAAAACCGGTTTTTTATACAACCCAAATCAATTGCTACAATTACATATCCGAAACGCTTCATTCCATTACAAGAGCGGCTTCAATAATAATAGATATTGATAGGGACATGTGGGGTTATATATCTTTCGGATATTTCAAACAAAAGATTAGTGAAAAAGAGACGGGATCCTCTACAATGCCTCATAAGGTAAATCCGATAGATTTTGAAAATAGCGAAGGAAACATGGGCATCTGCATATCTATTTCGGAACATCTTGCGGTAAAATTGTTAAACTCCCGTTTTCAAAGAGATTTAAGCGACAGCACAGCTTTAAGAAATATAGGCGCAATATTCGGATATTTTATAATAGGAATAAAAAGCGTATTAAAAGGGCTTAATAAAATCGAAGTAAATAGCAAAATAATAGAGGATGACCTTAAGGGTAATATGGAACTTCTGGCGGAGCCGATTCAAACCGCTATGAGAGTATTTAACGAAGAATCTCCTTACGAAAGGTTAAAAGAGATTACAAGAGGCAAAAAAATTACAAAAGAGGAGCTTAATTCTTTTATAGATACGCTTGAAAAAACGCCGAAAGAGGTAAAAGAGAAACTTAAAGCCTTAACCCCCGCTTCATATACGGGGCTTGCAGTAGAGCTTACGGACAAATACTTTGAAAATAAAAAAACATCATAGTTAAACTAGAAAGAAACGACTTAATAAATTATGAGAGCCGAGGGAAAAATCGAATTTAAAAAAAAATTATTCGTTTTCGATATAGACGGAACCATACGCAAAACCAACGGAATTGTAAGTTTGCGTATGAAAACAGCATTAAAAAAAATAATAAAAAATAACCGTCTATCCTTTGCGTCCGGCAAATCGATAGAATACATAACCGGTTTTTGCCGCGCTCTTAAATTAAAAAACGCCGTAATAATAGCGGAAAACGGCGCTATTATAAGGTTAAACGCCGATTTCCCTCCTAACGAATATTACAGATACAAAAAATCGGAAAAACTTCAAAACCTGTTTTTAAAAATAAAAATCGATTTTACTACAGAATACAACAATAGAATCAGATTTCAGCAAAACCATATTAATCTTACAATATTTCCTAATAATATAAAAAATATCGAATCAATCCATAACAAAGCAAAAACCTACATTCAGCATAAAGAGATAACAACATACTTTCATTGCGACTGCGTAGAGTTTATTCCTGCAAAAGTTAATAAAGGTAAATCTCTTGAAAAAATAATGAAATTTTTCAATATAAAAAAAGAAAATGTTTACGCTTTTGGAAACGGGGAAAACGATATTCCCTTATTTGAAAAAGCAGGAAATAGAATTAGCGTAGGCGGACTTAAAACAGACCTGAAAATTAAAAAAAAACTTGCTTCCATAGCAGAATTGGAAGAATATCTTGAAATTATACTCGATTTATAGTTTTGTATAAAAATGCCTGCGGATAGAGCGGGCGCAATGCCGCGATTCCTACGGGGATTAAACGGAAATGATAAAGGGATTTCTCGCTTTGATAGAAAATGACGGAAAACAATTTTTTTTGCCATGTCATTTGTATCTTAACGGGACGCATTGACGAGAAATTTTATAATTAAAAAATAAACAGAATTATTGACCGGAGAAAAAATGTATCTTGTAAGCGCGGAACAAATGCGGTTGATAGATAAAATTACAATAGAGGAATTCGGAATACCCGGAAGGGTTCTTATGGAAAATGCAGGAAGAGAAGCCGTAAGAATATTTATAAAAACATTTAAAAAAGGTGTAAATAAAAAAATTGCCATAGCCGCAGGCGCAGGAAATAACGGAGGAGACGGCTTTGTTATTGCGAGATGCCTTCTTTTTTACGGCTGGGACGTTACCCTGTTTTTATTTTCAAATCCGAAAAAAATAAAAGGGGCGGCAAAAAATAATTTCAAACTTCTTGAATCCTTAGACATATCGATTATAGTTGCGGATACTCCGAAAAAATTTAATAATTATAAAAAAATAATGGGGACGGCGGATATATGGATTGACGCAATACTCGGAACAGGGCTTAAATATCAGGTAAAGGAACATATTGAAAATGTCATAGAATATATAAACAGCCTTAAAAAACCGATTTTTGCCATAGACATGCCGTCCGGTTTAAACTCCGATACCGGATTGCCTAACGGAACATCCATAAGGGCAGATTTTACCGTCGCCTTTGGGTTGGCAAAAACCGGACAAAAACTTTATCCGGGAGCAAAATATACGGGAAAACTTAAGGTTGCGGATATAGGCATTCCGCCGCATGTAATTAAAAAAGCCGCAGTTAAAACAAGACTTATAACGGCAGATTATATAAAGTCGGAATTTTTACAAAAAGAGCCGGACGCTCATAAAGGAGACTGCGGACATCTTTTTGTAATAGCCGGTTCCGAAGGGAAAACAGGAGCGGCGATACTGACGGCAAAAGCGGCGGTACGGAGCGGAGCTGGACTTGTTACAATGGCGGTTCCGGAAAGCGTAAACCGAACAATCGAATCCTGCGTAACCGAAGCGATGACATGCCCTTTGCCGGAAACTTCAAAAAAAATTATAAAGATTGAGGCGTTTAATATAATAAAAAAACTTCTTAAAGGTAAAAACTGCATAGCGGCGGGACCCGGGCTTGGAACCGAAAATAATGTAAAAAAGCTTATATACGGATTAATAGAGGCGTCCGAAATTCCTATGGTAATTGACGCGGACGCTTTAAACGCCATATCCGAAAATCCGGAAATATTAAAAAAAGCAAAAGCGCCCCTTATACTTACTCCGCATCCAAAAGAGATGGCAAGACTTATAAAAAAGGATGTAAGATATGTTTGCGAAGAAAAAATGGATGCGGCAAAAAAATTTGCGGAAAAATATAACGCAATACTAATATTAAAAGGAGCCGGAACCATAATAGCCATGCCGGATGGCTCGGTATTTATAAACTCTTCCGGAAATCAAGGAATGGCTTCAGGCGGAACCGGAGACGTTTTAACCGGAATAATAGCCGGATTTGTTTCGCAAGGTTATACGCCCGCCATAAGCGCAATTGCGGGAGTATATATGCACGGGGCGGCGGGAGACGCCGTCGCTCGCAAAAAAGGCTTTGCGGGGCTTATAGCTTCAGATATTATAGAGGCTCTTCCTTATGAAATAAAAAAATATGAAATTGGATAATCGTTTGATATGCGATTAAAATAATTATGATTAAACATTCGTTTTATCCAACGCCGAAATCCAACAAAATATTCATTTTAAGACGGATGCCAATATAAAAATATGAATTGCTCAATTGAATCCGAAAATATTAAAAAAACCCGCTTAATAGGAGAATTTGTAGGCGAAAATATAGCCGCAGGCTCGGTAATATGTTTATACGGCGAGCTTGGAAGCGGTAAAACTGCTTTTGTTCAAGGGGTGGGAAAAGGGCTTTTAATACCTGAAAAATATTATATAACAAGCCCCACATATAACCTTATAAACGAATATCCGGGCAAGACAAATCTTTTTCATATTGACTTGTATAGAATAGAGGATAAAAACGATCTTGAAAATATAGGCTTTTATGAAGTATTGGATCAAAACGGCATAACGGCTATAGAATGGGCGGAAAGACTCGGAGAAAAATTTTTCTCCGATTATCTTGAAATAAAATTTAAAATAATTTCAGATAATTTGCGAATCATTAGTTTTACGGGACATGGGAAAAATGGCATTAATTGTTCAGAAATACGGCGGCACTTCGGTCGCTAATCTCGAAAGAATGAAAAACGTAGCGCATCGAGCCGCAAAAACATTCGATTCGGGAAACGAAGTGGTTGTCGTTTTATCCGCAATGGCGGGCGAAACAGACAGGCTTGTGGAGCTTGCAAACCGGATATCCCCTTCGGCAAGTAAAAGGGAGCTGGACGTTTTGCTTGCAACGGGCGAGCAGACTACGGTGGCGCTTCTTGCTATGACATTAAAAAATATCGGTTATTCGGCGGTTTCGCTTTTGGGTTATCAGATTAAAATCCGGACGGACAGCTTTTTCGGAAGCGCCAGAATTGCGGATATAGATTCCGATAATATAAAGAAACTTTTGGCGCAAAAAAAAATAGTAATTATAGCCGGTTTTCAGGGATGCGACAAACATCAAAACATCACTACGCTGGGACGAGGAGGCTCGGATACATCCGCAGTTGCGGTAGCGGCGGCAATAAAAGCGGATAAATGCGAAATATATACGGACGTTGAAGGCGTATTTACGGCGGATCCTAATATATGTTCCAAAGCAAAAAAATTAAAAGAAATATCTTATGAAGAGATGCTTGAAATGGCAAGCATAGGAGCGAAAGTGCTTCAAACAAGATCCGTGGAATTTGCAAAAAAATATAATGTCGCATTACATGTTCGATCGTCTTTTAACGATAAGGAGGGAACAATGGTTTTAGAAGAGAATCTAATCGCCGAAAAAATGGTGGTAGCGGGAATAACATCCGGCAAAAACGAGGCGCTAATCACCCTTAAAAAGGTGCCTGATATGCCCGGTATAGCTGCAAAAATATTCAAACCTATAGCCGACGCTAAAATTGTAGTGGATATGATTGTTCAAAATTCCCTTAAAGATCAACAAACGGATATAAGCTTTACGGTTCCTATATCAGACTTTAAAAAAGCCTTTGAGATATCCGAAAAAATGGCAAAAAAAATAGGCGCCCGAGAGGTTGTCAGCGATAAAAACATCGCCAGAGTTTCGGTTACGGGAATAGGAATAAAAAGCCATTCCGGAGTCGCCTCCACAATGTTTTCTACTCTTGCCGAAGAGAACATAAATATAATAATAGTATCCACCTCCGAAATAAGAATCTCCTGCTTAATAGAGGCAAAATATGCGGAACTTGCCGTCCGATCTTTGCATACCGCTTTTAATCTTGACGAAGACAAATCTAACAACGTCTCCTTATATTACGGAGGCGGGAAAGAGTAAAATAATAGAGGATTTTTCGCTTTGCTCGAAATAACAGGCTTTTTATTTTTGTTTCTCATTTCAACGAGCATAGCGAGGAAAAATCCCTTAATTAAATTATAAACAGAGGAAATGTCCATTATTAAATAAAGTTAATCATAAAAAATAATTATGAGATTTCGACGGGTAACAAAGCGGGTTGTTCGCTATCAAGGCGAAAATTTTTTTTCAATGCCGCAAACGGGCAAACTGCAAAGTTATCCGCCAAAATTTAAACAGAGGAAAAAATGAAAGAAAAATATATAATAACAATAGATAAAAAAACAAAAAACTTAACTATCGAAGAATCGGGAGAGCTTAACAAGGAGAAGTGGTTTCTCCTTAATATAAACCAATACCCGGATATTATTAAAAATGTTGATAGAGGAAAAGAGGCGGTTATAGAAGCTTTAAGAAACCCGAAATTTTTCCCTCCTTACGAAACTGCCGCCGCAATAGCCAAGACAATAATACGTATGGTCGCCAAAAATAAAAATTCCGAAGAAATGCTTATTAATGGTAAAGATTACGTGCGAAAAATTGAAGAGGAGGAAGAGAAGAAAAAAGCGGTAATTAAAGCCATAGAAGAGGACGGTGAATTTATAAACATAATAGACGAAGAGGCGGATAGCGAGAATATAGACGAAAACGTAGATATAGACGAGCTTCTACAAGACGGAGATAATATAAACGTATCTGCAGGAATAAAAATAGCCGAAGATGAGATCGAAAAACCTGACGCTGCGGAAAATGATATATAATGGTCTATATCTTAACTATAAATATATAAAAAATGCCGGATAAAAACATTAAAAAAAAAACGGAGCTTTTGGCGCCTGCCGGAGATTTTGAAAAGCTTCAAATAGCGATTCATTACGGAGCGGACGCCGTATATCTCGGAGGAAAAAATTTTTCTTTAAGAAATTTTTCCAAAAATTTTACCATAGAAGAAATAGATAAAGCGGTTAAATTTGCGCGCCAAAAAAATGTAACAACATATGTCGCCTGCAACATATACCCAAGAAATTCCGAGCAAAAAGAGATAGAACAATATCTTAAAAATTTGGGCGAAATAAAACCGGATGCGCTTATAATAGCGGATGCGGGCATAATATCTACCGCTTTGGAATTAATACCGGAAATTCCGCTTCATCTTTCCACGCAGGCAAACGCCACAAACTATAAAAGCGCGCTGTTTTGGAAAAAACTCGGCATAATCAGGGTAAATACGGCAAGAGAGCTTTCCATAACCGAAATAAAAGAAATATCCGTAAAATCTCAAATGGAAATTGAAGCCTTTGTTCACGGCTCAATGTGTATATCCTATTCCGGCAGATGTCTTTTAAGCGCTTTTTTATCCCAAAGAGACGCCAATAGAGGCGAATGCGCCCATCCATGCAGATGGAAATATTATCTTACCGAAGAGCTTCGCCCGCAAGACATAATGAAAATCTGCGAAGATGAACGAGGCTCATATATATTCAATTCAAAAGACCTTTGCATGATAGATCATATACCGGAAATGATAAACGCAGGCATAAACTCCTTAAAAATAGAAGGCAGAATGAAAGGGATACATTATCTTGCAACGGTTGTTAATACATACAAAAGCGCTTTAAACGAATATTATAATAATCCTGTAAATTACAAAGCGCAAAAGTGGCATAAAAAAGAGCTTGATTCTATAAACGCCAGAGGATACTGCACAGGCTTTTATTTCGGAAATCCGGAACAGAATTACTTTAAAACCGCCTTTAAAGATAATAAAATTTTTGTAGGAAAAGTTATAAAAGAATCGGAAAAAGATAGTATAACAGAATTATATTTAACAAAAATAGAAGCCCGCAATAAGATAGAAAAAGGGGATAAAATAGAAATACTTAAAAAATTAAATCCTCCGGCGCAGGATAGGGTCGAAGCGGTTTATGACGAAGACATGATGAAAACGCCGTGCGCCCAGCCGAATCAAATCGCTTTTATATTAACAAAAACCGAATCTTTTGAGAATGATTTAATTAGAAAATATAAATAAATCTTGCAATTTTTGGCTGTCTTGAAACTTTGCAGTCTATCTTTTATGTCTTATAAAATATTTTCTGTTATATCGAACAGGCTTAATTCATTTTTGTATTTTATATGGTTTTTATATTTTGTATTTGCTATATTCACAAGTTTTGCTTGTTCGATTTTAGATATGTTTGGGATGGCAATAGTGCATAAATCATCAAATCTTAGAGATTGGCGGACAGAGCCAAAAGATCTATCTTTAATATTTTGAATACCCTCTTGACTTTTCAAACATAAAAATACATATTCGGGTAAAAAATTTTTGTCTGCAACTTTAAATGTAACATACATTTTACTAACAGCTACATTTTTTTTTGTTAAATTAATACCTATAGACCCTGTATTTGCTCTAGCAGGGTTATATGCTAATGACTTTTTGTTCAAAACTTTGTAATCTTCATTTGTTTTGGATGTTACCGATATAAACGAATCTCCCCAATATTCTTCCCCGCTTATTATTCCGTAAAAATTATGTTTGGTAACTGTAACTGTTTCATATGAATTGATATTTTTAATTCGTTCCTCTTCTAATATCTTTTTTAATAAAATATAGTTTTTGGGTATTTCATTAAAATATTTAAACCATATAAAAGAATAATTAGCGTCGTTAATTATTTTATCAGTTTTAATTTTATAAGCGGCATAAGAATTGTCAAAAAGATATTCTTCCAAATCATTGACTTGATTAATTGTTTTTCTTCTTCTTTGGGTTAAAGTAAAGCCATCGTTTTTAATCCTTGTATATTTAATAGCGTCTATTGTTTTGTTATTGAATCCTTGCAAGATTAATATTGAAGATTTTGCTTCGGTATATGGTAAAAATATCCCTGACGGTAAAGATATAATTTGTTTTAATAAATTGTTGTCTATTAGATATTTTCTAAAATTTTTCAATTCTTTATTATTAAGCACGGCTTCCGGAACAATAGCATAAGCTCTTGATGTTATCTTTTTATTTAAAGAATTTATAATATGCTGTAATGATTGAGAGTTGCCGTTATCGCTTAGAAGAGAATATAAATTTCGAGCGGCGCCTTCTAAATTAAAAGGTATATTGGTAATAACAATATCAAATTCTTCTTTAATAGGATTTAGTAAAGTGTCTTGCTGCTTGATATTACTATGACCATCCCCAGTTAAAATCATATTCATCTTTGCTATTCTTGCATTTGATGATATTTCGCCGCCGAAAACCGTATTTTCTTTTAAATCTTTTAAAATCGCATCCGTAAGATACCCATTTTCTTTTAATATATCTTTAATATAATTAAATGTAGATATTAATATGCCTCCTGTACCGCAAAACGGATCGTATATTTTTTCGCCATATTTGGGAGCTGCAAGTCGGACTAAAAAATTTACTATGTGTCTCGGGGTAAAATATTCGCCTAAATCATTATTAGACGTATTATATTTTTGGATAAAATATTCAAATGCGTCGCCCTTAATATCTGTTTTTATACCGTTTAAATTTAGTTTGTCTAATTTATCTATGATGTGTTTTAAAGCGACGGTATCTTGAATTATTAATTTCGAGAATAATGTTTCTTCATTCTGTTTATTGAATATTTTTTCTAAAGCGGGTATCACGGTATTATTTATATAACTTAACAATTCGTCGCCCGTTTTATTTTTATAACTCTCCCACTTAATATATTTGGGGATAGATTCGGATAGAATATCATTTTTTTCGGATATTAATTTCAAAAATAAAAGATTCGAAAATTCGAAAAATCTTTCCATCCCTTTTGTAATGCCCGCTTTTCTTAATTTTTGATTCGCAAAAGCAAACACCGCAATCAATTCTTCTTTTGAATTAACAGAAATATTAGTATCAATATAGCAATTTGAATTTATTGATAAAAATCTACCGTAAAATTTTTTATCTTTGATTGAATTTACTTTAAGTCCATTTTCTAATAAGTCTTCTCTATTATCAACCCAATAACTCTTTGTCTGCACTCCATCAAATAAGATAATTATTTTTGAATTTAAAAGTTTTGCATAAGTTAGAGCTTGCGCTTTGGTCTTTGCCAAATTCATATTCGGCTTTTTAGTTTCAATAATTATTTCGGGATAGCTTGAATTTTTATCAATATATAGGCAGAAATCAGGTTTCAATCCCGATAGCTTATCATTCTCTTCTTCTGTTCTTGCTTTTTGATGATAGACATCTTTATTTTTATTTTGAAAATTTATCTCCCAACCATTCTTTAATAATTGTTGTTCAAGTAAATTTTCTATATCTCTTTCTATAAAATTTTTTAATTTCATCTTTAATTTCTTTGTTTGTTAAATAGACAGGGCAACCGTTTCCGCTTCAATATTGTTGAGTGAAACGTCAAGGCAATCGGCTAATTAGAGATTACTCATAGCATGTTCCTTTATAATTGACAATTACACATTTTTCCCTTGCAAGATTTTCTATACTGTAGGATATTTCCAAATTAAACCTTTTGATAAAAGACAAAAAAGGTAACAGATTGCGGGCGAAGCGTAAAAAACAAACAAAGGATAAAAAGTGAACCTGTTAGAAGCCGTTATACTCGGCACAGTTCAAGGCTTAACCGAGTTTTTGCCTATAAGCAGCTCCGGGCATCTTGTAATATTTCAGAATCTTTTAGAAACATCAGGCGAATTGGATTTTATCTTTAACACAGCGCTTCATTTTGGAACCCTTATAGCCGTTGTCATATTTTTTATGCCGAAAATATGCAGACTTATAAAAAGTTTTTTCAAACTTACAAAATTAATCTTTAAGCGGAAGCTTTCCGAAGCTTTAAAGGATCAGGATATAAAAATTCTTATTTTAATTATTGCGGCATCTGTTCCAACCGCTATTATAGGGCTTTTGTTAGGCGGAATTGTTCAAAAACTGCTCGGCTCGGCAAAAATAACCGGCATAATGTTAATAATAACCGGATTTATATTGTGGCTTACAAAATATGTTAAAAATAGCAGGTCTGATGTTGAAAAATTTTCTTATAAAAAGGCGTTTTTAATAGGAACAGCCCAAGGGCTTGCGGTTATTCCCGGCATTTCAAGATCAGGCTCGACAATATCCGCCGGGCTTTTTTTTGGAATAAAACCGGAAGTATGCGCGGAATTCTCTTTTTTATTATCAATACCGGCAATACTCGGAGCCCAGATAGTAAGCTTAACAAATTTTAGTTATGAAACAGTCTCTTTTAAAATAATTGCGGCCGGCGCTTTTGCCGCTTTTGTATCAGGATATATCGCTCTTATTTTTCTTATGAAAACGGTTAAAAAAGGAAAATTTTACTATTTTGCCCCTTACTGCTGGCTTATAGGCATACTGGCGTTTTTAAAATTTTAGGCATGTGGTAAATATCTAAAATAAAAGAGGGTAAGCGTTAATTTTGCTTGACTGTTTCCAATCTGTTATGTAATTTTCGTAAAAAATGTTTTCTTTTGTTTGAGCTCAAGGCGAAATCAAGCAAAAAAAGGCTTTTTTTACGGAAATTTTGGGGGATCGTCTAACGGTAGGACGACGGGTTCTGGTCCCGTTAATCCAGGTTCGAATCCTGGTCCCTCAGCCATTTTCATGCTTAATCTTTTTGCATTAGAAGCGCTTTTATTAATCCCTTTTCCGCCTTTTGTGCAATAACGCTTGAAGGGGCTATTTCAATCACCTTTTTAAAAAGTTTTTTTGCCTTTTTATATTCTCCGATTGCAATGTAGGTTTTGCCGAGTCCGTATAACGTTTTTATAAAATTCGGAGAGGTTTTTAAAGCCTGTTCATAATATATAACCGCATTTTTATACTCTTTTTTATTATAATATGCCCAGCCTATGTTTGTAAGCGGATAATGATATGTTGTATATTCAGGGTTTTTATTAATTGTTTTAAAGGTTTCTATAGCTTTATCCCAGTCTTTTATATTTGCGTAAGAAACGCCGAGATTATTTTTTGCTTCGGAATATTCCGGATTTAATTTGATAGCTTTTTGAAAATTTTTTATGGCAAGGTTATAATTTTTTTTCGCCATATATGCCAGCCCCAAACAATTGTATATTACGGGATCTTTTTTGTCTAGCTTTTGAGCCTCCGTAAATTTTTTAAAAGACTTTTCGTAATATCCTCCGGTCAGGTATGCTATGCCAAGACTTTTTAAGGCTTCGACTCGTTTTTTTCTATCAGGGTTATTAAAAGCGCAGGAAAATGAAGAAAAGCATAATATAATTGTTAAGATAAGAAGTCGTTTTTTCATATTTTTATAACTTTGTTTTTTTTCGTTTTAATAGCATATTGTAATGTCGTTTATTTTATGTTATGTATTAGGTTATTGTATAGGTTAATAACCATTTTATTTTTAAGGCTATAAATAAAAAAGCCCTCTTTTGTTTGATTAGGCTTTTTCACATAAACTAAATAGGAAAAAACTATAGATGTCTGAAAAATATCCAGAGTGTCCGTTATATAATCCTTCAAACTGCAAAGAGTATTATAACCCTAAACTCTGCGCATTTGTTAAAAAAGACAAGATATGTCTTAAAAAAACCAAAACCAAAAAAAAAGATTCGGAGGTTAGTCAGGATTCGGACCAATAATTATTTTATGGTATCGTTTTTTGCCTGCTCTTAGCAATAGGCTGTTATTTTCAATATCCGCCGTAGTCGCTATGTATTGACTATCATTTATCCGATTTCCGTTTATATATGCGCCGCCTTGTTTTATAAGTCTTTTCGCTTCGCCGCCGGATGTTGTTAAACCTGCAACGCAAAAGAGTTTAAAGGCGGGCATTCCTTCTTGAAACTTTTCTTTGTCTATTAAGGATGTCGGCAAAGAATCGGATGTTTTTTTTATTTCTCTTGGTATGCCGCTTGAAGGAAAAAAGGTTTTCGGAATTATTTTTTCTCCGAAAATGCCGGAAGCCGCAAAAAAGGCTTTATCCGCTTCCTCTTTTCCATGCGCTATTTTTGTCGCTTCATAAGCCAAAACCGCTTTTGCCTCGTTTAATTGAGAGTCTTCGCAACCGTCTATTATTCCTATTTCTTCCATAGGCAAAAAGGTAAATAACGCCATAAATCGTTTTATGTCTCTATCGTCCGTATTTATCCAGAATTGATAATATTGATAAGGGGCTGTTTTGTTCGGATCAAGCCATACTGTTCCGCTTTCTGTTTTGCCCATTTTTTTTCCGCTGCTTGTAATAAGAAGCGGAAATGTAATTCCGAAGCTATTTTTTTGATGCATTCTTCTTATAAGCTCTATTCCTGCTACTATATTTCCCCATTGATCTGATCCTCCCATTTGAATTTTGCAGTTATGGCTTTCAAAAAGCTTGAAGAAATCGTAAGATTGAAGAAGCATGTAATTAAATTCTATAAAATTAAGTCCGTCTTCGGAATCAAGGCGGCTTTTATAGCTTTCAGCTTTTATCATTCTATTTATTGAAAAATGTCTTCCTATATCTCTAAGAAAATCTATATATTTTAAATCTGTAAGCCATTTTTCGTTATTTAAAAGAAGCGCTTTATCGTTTGAAAAATCTATAAATTTTGAAAGCTGTTTTTTTAATCCGGCGCTGTTTTCTTTTATTATTTTTTTTGTCAAAAGTTTTCTAATTTCGGTTTTGCCGCTCGGATCTCCTATTAAGCCGGTGCCTCCGCCTACCAACGCTATAGGTTTATTTCCGCAGCGTTGGAAATGAGCGAGCGCCATAATAGGAACAAGGCTTCCTACGTGAAGGCTTGAAGCTGTAGGATCAAAACCTATATAACAGACGGCGGGACCTTGATTAATATAATCTTCCAACTCTTTTTGATGGGTTCTATTTTCTATAAAGCCTCTTTTATTTAGTATTTCCAATATATTCATGTTCATGTTTATTTGTTCTATCCCCTCAAAATTGATCATTTTTTCATGTAATTAAGATTAACTGTTTTTAATAATTATGGTTTTTTTCCATTTATATTTTTTAAAAAAACGTTGTATAACAAAATAGTTTGTTACGCGCCAAAATTAATTATTTTTTTATAATGATTTTAAGAAACAAACAAAATTATTTATTGGCATACTCTACGGCTCTGGTTTCTCTTATAACCAAAACTTTTATCTGCCCCGGAAACGTCATTGTATCTTCAATTTTCTTTGCAATATCTTTGCTTAATAAAAATGCGTCCTCGTCCGATTTTTTACCGCTTTCTACAAGCACTCTTAATTCTCTTCCTGCTTGAACGGCGTAAGAATTGGATATTCCGTCAAAAGAATTTGCTATGGCTTCCATATCTTCAAGTCTTTTTATATAATTTTCTATAAGCTCTTTTCTTGCTCCCGGTCTTGCGCCGGATATGCTGTCCGCCGCCTGCACAATCCAGTCGTAAACCGAAACAACCGGCTTTTCTTCATGATGAGCCGCTATAGCGTTTATTACAATCGGTTTTTCTCCGCATTTTTTCGCCAGTTTCGCTCCGATTAAAGCATGGGTTCCTTCAACCTCTCTGTCTATGCTTTTTCCTATATCATGCAGAAGTCCCATACGTTTTGCCAATCTCGGATTGAGCCCAATCTCGGATGCAATAACTCCTGATAGCGAGCCTACCTCTAATGAATGCCGTAAAACATTTTGAGAGTAGCTTGTTCTGAATTTTAATCTGCCCAAATATTTTATAAGTTCTTTATGAATTCCGTGTACTCCAAGATCAAAAACGGCTTGTTCGCCGGCTTCTTTAATAATTTGATCAACCTCGGCTTCAGCTTTTTTTACAACCTCTTCTATTCGCCCTGGATGAATTCTGCCGTCGGCTATAAGAGCCTCCAAAGAAAGTTTCGCCACCTCTCTTTTTACGGGATTGAATCCGGAAAGCACAACCGCTTCGGGAGTATCGTCTATTATAAAATCTATCCCTGTAGCCGCTTCTAACGCCCGTATGTTGCGTCCTTCTCTGCCTATTATTCTTCCTTTCATCTCGTCGTTAGGCAATCCTACTACGGATACTGTTTTTTCGGGCACATAATCACCCGCATATCTTTGTATTGCGGTAGCTATTATATCTTTTGCTTTTTTATCCGCCGCCTCTTTTGTTTCCGCCTCAATCTGTTTAAGAAGTTTTACGCTTTCGTATTTTGCCTCGTTTTCTATACTTTTAAGCAAAGACTCTTTTGCTTCCGCCTCTGTCATGTTTGCTATAATTTCTAACTTTTTTTTCTGCTCCTCCACCATATCTAACGCTTTTTTTTTATTTTTTTCGATCTCTTTGTCTTTGTTTTTTAAAGACTGCTCTTTACGGGTTAGAGATAAGGCTTTTTCTTCTATTTTTTCGATTTTTTTATCAGATTTCTCCTCTTTTTGGAATAAACGACTTTCCTGTTTTTTAAGCTCTGCTCTGGTATCTTTTGTTTCGGAGTCAAAATCGCTTTTAAGCTTAATGAGTCTGTCTTTAGCTTCCAGCTCAGCCCCTTTTAGAAAGTTTTCCGCTTTTATTTTTGCCTGTTTTGTAATTTCGAACGCTTGAATTTTTACGGAGCCAAATCTTTTTTCCAGATTTTTTCCTTTAAGCCAAAAAATAATTCCGCATCCGGCAAAGCCTAATCCTATTAAGAATGAGAATAGTGTATATTTATTCATTATTTTTCCTTTTTTGCAGGGCTATGATTAAAGGAGAAGAGATATGAAAAGGGTAAAAGAGAGAATTCCCCCGCATAAATGACGTGTTGAAAGAACTCTTTGAACCGTCTGTTCAAAGGCGGGCGTCCTTGTAGCTTCTTTAGGCTTTTCCTTAAAATAGGAACATGCTCACCAAAACCAGTGAAGTCTCCCTAATATTATTATATTGGTTCAAAATATATCCTGCAATCACGCTCACAGCAGGGGAATTTTAAAAATTGTCCTGCTCGTTTAGTTTTTTTAACAATTCAGCGGAACTTTCGGAAATTTTACAAAAAAGCTCGTCATATTTTTTTTTTAAATTTAAATATTCTTCAGTTATATTTAAAGCGGCTATGGTTAATAACGATAGGTTATTATGTCTTGTCGTAACCTGCCTTTTCACTTTAGAAATCTCTGTTATCAGGCAATCCGCTATTTTATGCGCCTCGGACACTTCAATATCCACGGCATATATACTTTTTTGTCCTAAAAGTTCTATTGTAATAAATTGTTCCAACTTTTTTAATTACCCTTTTTGCGTCAGTTGGAAATTCAATTGACTTTACGATATGGTATTGAGTTTTTCCAAAACGTCGCCTATTTTCAAACCTATCAGCTCTCTCTCTTCAATATAATTACTTTCAGCCGAAATTTTTCCCTGTAGATCCTTTTCCATAGCCTCAATTTTATATTCAAGTTCCAGCTTTATTTCTTCCAATTGTTTTATATCATCTATCAGTTTTTGAACTTTTTGTTCTATTTCTTCAAATTGTTTTAATATAAAATCGGTATCCAAAATATCACCTATATTATTCTGTTTTTTATTATATATTTAAAAAAATATACAGTATATTGAGTATTGTTTCAAGTCAAGTTTTTTTAATCGGTTGTCAAAGCTTCTATTATAAAGGGTTTGCTTCCGATTTTATCAAACGAAGCAAGAAACGTCTTTATTATTTTGCTTTATTTATCAAAGCCTCTACTTTTAAAGGGAGGCCGAATAATGATATAAATCCTTCGGCGTCTTTTTGGTTATAAACTTCCTCTTTTTCAAAAGAGGCGTAACCGGCATGATATAAGCTTTTTTCGCTTTTGCGCCCTACGATTATTATGTTGCCTTTGTATAGTTTGATACGGACGGTTCCGACAACGTTTTCCTGCGTAACGTCAAAAAAAGCGTCGAGAGATTTGCGAAGTTTTGTAAACCAAAGCCCTTCGTAAACAAGTTTTGCATACTGCATAGCCAATATGTCTTTATACTGAGTTGTATATTTATCTAAAGTTATGCTTTCTAACGCCTGATGCGCTTTTAAAAGTATTGTGCCTGCGGGGGTTTCGTAAACTCCGCGACTTTTCATTCCTACAAGTCGGTTTTCCACAATGTCTGTTCTGCCTATTCCATGTTCGCCGCCTATTTTATTGAGTTTGGCAAAGAGTTTTACCGGATCTGTTTTTTCGCCGTTTATGCTTGTAGGGTTTCCTTTTTCAAAGCCGATTTCTATATAAAGGGGGTTATCCGGCGCATTTTCCGGCGATTTTGAAAGCTGGAACATAGACTCTTCCGGCTCTTCCCATGTGTCTTCCAATATGCCGCCTTCATGGCTTAAATGAAAAATATTTTTATCTCTGCTGTATAAATCTTTTTTTGTTTGGGCAACAGGAATGCCATGTTTTGCAGCGTAAGCCAAAGCGTCTTCGCGTCCTTTTATATCCCATTCTCTCCATGGGGCTATTGTTTTCAATTCGGGATTTAAAGCCATTACGCTTACTTCAAACCTAACCTGATCGTTGCCTTTTCCGGTGGCTCCGTGAGATATAGCGTCCGCCCCTTCTTTTGCGGCTATATCAACCATGTGTTTTGAAATAAGGGGTCTTGCAAATGATGTTCCGAGCAAATAATCTCTTTCGTAAACGGCTCCGGCGCGCAGGGTAGGGAATACAAAATCTTTTATAAATTCTTCGGTAAGGTCTCTTATGTATAGTTTGCTTGCGCCGGACGCCAAAGCCTTTTCTTCCAATCCGCTTAATTCTTCTCCCTGCCCCAGATCCGCGCAAAAGCATATTACTTCGCATTTGTAGTTGGTTTTAATCCAATGGGCTATTACCGAGGTATCAAGCCCGCCGCTGTATGCAAGCACGACTTTATTTATTTTCTCTTTCATTATATTCTCCTATATATTAATGTTTTCTTTTTTACTTTTTTTGCTATTTTCTTTTAAAATTTTTTTTACTTCTCTGTCAAAGTCTGATTCTATTTTTTGGGTTTTATTAAATTCCTCATATTCTAAAGAGGCTTTCTGTTTTGCCTGTTTATTAGAAATTTTCCCTTTTCCGTCTAAAACTTTATATTCGTTAAACTGTAGAAATTTATTAACCGATTCCGCCAGTTTCTCCATTGTAAATGAGGTTCTGTTTTCAATAAGTCTTTCAATATAATCGAAATACCCGGAAATGGCTCTTTCAAGCTTTTTAATTTCATCTTCTTTCAGATAATTTTTTGCAATAACCGTATCCGATTTTAAAACTCTTCCTTTCGGGGCATTCTTCCATGTTGTAAGTCCCATAAAAGATTTATTTTTATTTGTGTTATCATAGATTATCTCCGCTGCGGTTTTTTCTACAATGGCAAAATGAAATTTATTTTGCACTGTTGCGTAAAAATTTTTGGTAATTTCGGATTGCGGATTATAATCTATAGAGCATTCCGCAAAAATATCCGTAATTTGCTGATAAACCCTTCTTTCGCTTGCGCGAATGGAGCGGACTGTTTCAAGTAATTCTTTAAAATAATCTTGCCCGAAATATGCCCCGTTTTTAAGTCTTTGGTCGTCTATTGCAAAACCTTTTATAATATACTCTTTTAGAGTTTTGGTCGCCCACATTCTAAACATTGTAGCTTCGCGCGAATTAACTCTATAACCTACCGAAAGGATGGCATCGAGATTATAAAACTCCAAACTTCTGCCAACCTCTCTATTTCCTTCCTTTTGAACTGTTCGGAAATTCCGAACAGTTGTTTTTCTTTCCAACTCCCCGCTTTCAAAAATATTAAAAAGGTGTTCGCTGATTGTAGATTTTGCCACCCCAAAAAGCTTTGCCATTTGTTTTTGATTTAACCATATGGTTTGGTTGCGCAAAAAAACCTCTACTTTTACCTCCTTATTCGGTGAACTATAAAGTAAAAATTCGGCGCTATTATCTTCTATTGCAATCTGTTTGTCCGTTTTTTTCATAATTATTTTTTTTTGTCTTATTTCGGTTATTTACCTTTAAGTTCTATTATTTTTATCTCCTCTTTGGCAAGCCCGTAAAGTTTATAAACCATGTTGTCTATTTTTTTCTCGTATTCTTTTACCTGTTGTTGTTTTACAGGGTTTTCCAAATAATCGCTATCTTTTGTTATGGCGAGGATTTTGTTTACAATATTTACTATTATATTTTGTTCCGTTTGATCCGATTTAAGAAGCGGAAGCGCAAGAATTGGCTCTTTATCAATTTGAAAGTTTGAGCCTTGCTTTTTGCCTTTATGTTTGAGCCAAAAAGCTATTAATTCGGAATTTAAAACTGCCGTTAAATATTTCTGATTAACTCTTTCTGTTTTTATTACATAAAAAGTTGCGGAAACGTAGGCGTCAAAATCGGTATAAGTAAAACTTGGCGTTGCGCATTTTCTTGTCGCAATAATTTTTTCTCCTTTAAAAAAATCTTCATTTCTGGCTCTGTGTAGCCCGTATGGCTTATTATCGGAAGTAATTACTTTTTCAAATTGATCTAAATGTTTTTTTATATTTGGGTATGCTTCTATTTTTTTCTTATTTTTAAAGCCGGAGGCTGTGTAAATAACCCATTCTTTATTTGAAGGATTGGCATGCCAACGAAATAATTCTTTAGTTGTATAGGATGGTTTTATTATATCTAATTCTTTGCTATTAAATGGTATTTTAAGTTTTTCTTTATTACTTAAAACAAAAATGCCTTGATTAATTTTGTAATCATTTTTAAGGATTTTTAAACTTTTTTTATTAATAAAGTCTTGAGGAGCAACAATGCCTTGAGCAGCCTCTTTACCATATAATTTAAAATTAGATGCAGATAAAATCTTTTGAAGGATTTGCTCGACATTAGAATTGGCAAATGTCAGGGTTTTACCTATAAATAGACTTCTATTAATTTTAGGGGTTAAATATTCGGCTTTCGGACTATTCTTTTTTTCCAAAATTAAATTGACATCATTACTTTCAGAATTTTTTCCGATTAGCCGTCTGTAATCGAATGTATAGTTATCCGAATCAGAATTTTTTCTAAAAATCATTATCATTGTTTGTATTCCCGCCTCAAATATTTTAAAATCTCCAAAATCAATCATATGTAAAATTTGAGATTCGGAAATTACTTTATTTCTCATTTTTGAAGCGCCGAAACTTGTAACCCAATTATTTTGCGCTATTAACGTAATTAGCCCTAACTTATTTACTATATCTATGCCTTTACAGGCAAATAAATACCAAATATCCATTTTGCCTTGATAACAAGGCAGATTTCTAATATTATCAAAAGCCGATTTGTTTACATATTCTTTAATATACGGCGGGTTGCCAATAACTATATCAAACCCCTTTTTTTCACGAAAAACCTCCGAAAAATACAGCTTGAAATCAAACTCTTTGTATCCGCCGCTTATTTGCCGGATTAAATTATTAATTTTATTTTTATATTTCTCTTTTTTAACGGGATGGGTTTCGTTAAAAAGCTTATTTTTTAATTGTTCTAACTCTTCAAATAATTTCTGATTAAAAAGGTCTTGTGTTAAACCCGTAAGGGAATTTCCGCATACAATTTTATAATCGAGATTAGGTAGCGGCTTTATGTTTTTTATATCCTGCTCGTCAACTATCAAAGATAGCCATAATCTTAATTTTGCAATTTCTACGGCGCCGGAGTCTATATCGGCTCCGTAAAGGGAGCGCTCTATACATTGGCGTTTAAGGTTGTAATCGCTTATATCGGAGTTTTTTATAATTTTGCCCAAAACTTTTCTTGCTATAACTATTTCATTCATCATTCCTACAGGAAACGCGCCGGAGCCAACAGCCGGATCGCAAACTTTTATGTTTTGCAAGAAATTATCTATTGTTTGGGCATTATCGCATAGCGCTTGAGATAACTCGGATTTATAAGAGGCGGTTTTTTGCTCGCCGCTTTTTATTTTCTCCTCTTTTTCTACGGCTATAGCCTCGTTTTCCAATATAAACTCCCCTTTCTCTATTAAGGTTTGAATATCCTTTTTTTCAAGGGGAGGGTTAAGTTTTTCTTTGCCGGCTTCGGCATGCAGGTAATTTATTAAGCTTTGTCTGCACATGTAATGAACTATTTCGCGCGGGGTGTAATATACGCCAAATTTTTTATTGAATTTGTTTTCATCCCCTTTTTTGCCGCTTTTTAGAGCCTGTTGAAACTCGTAAAAGTTATCCTGCCGAATGGCGTTAAATTTTTCGTAGGCTTTGCCGAGTAGTTCCGGATCTATTGCAACCTCTTTTTCAAGGGGCTGATCTTCTTGAACGGTAAAATTGTAAAGATCGAATATGTCGAGTATTCCGTCTTTGTTTTTATTAGAAAAAAGAGAATTCGGCAGGTTTATAGCTGTATTAACCCAGTCGTAATTACAGATGGGGTCGAATAATCCGCCGTTTAAAAATGGTATTTTGCAATTAAAACGGCTGTAATAATGATCTTCATGGCTTCGGTCTATTCTAATGGCTTCGTAAAAAAGAGGCTCTAATATATCGTCAAAAAAGTTGTCGTAATTATAATTTTCATGTTTTTTGTCAAAAAGTTCCCGCAAAAACCGTTTTGAGCCTGTTCCCCATTCTTTGCCCCGTTCAACCCCGAACCATCCTTTTTTTTGCAAAAAGTATAAGAATATTATTTGCCCGAGAAGTTTTTTTGCAAAATTAACCGTATCTACATTTTTTTTATCAAACTCCGCCTTTATGTTTGGATTTTGTTCCGCAATTTTATCGAGAGCCTCTTTAACTTGTAAAAAGAGTTTTCTGTATTGTAAAAAAAACTCTTCGGTTACCTTTTCTATGTTAAAGGCTTCCTCTAAATCGCTAAAAGCGGGGTTTGATTTGTCGTTTGCAAGTATTTTTATTAAACGGCTTTGCGCGGTATGGCTTGCTTCGTTTACTCCCATCAAAAAGGAGTATCTTTTTGCGGGAGTAAAGGAGGCTTTGGCTTGCATCCCTTTTTCCGTTTCTTTAAATTCGTAATCTATTGTAACCAAAGAAAAACGCCAGTCCTTTTTATCAGGAGAAACAAAGGCAAATAATCCGGCGTCTTTTTCGCCTCTGCCTTTAAGATAAGCGCCCGCAAAGTTTCTTTGGGTTGTTCTGGCGTAATCTAACGAATGATTTTTTTGCAGATTAACTATTATTATGTCTATTTTTTTATCGTCGGGATCCGTATATGTTGCTATACGCTCATAAGATTTGATTACGCTTTTAAACATGTCTTTTACATACTCGGAATTTACGGAAAAAGATTTTGTTTCGTCTATAAAGTTTAAAAGATTTTTTATAAAATATGTAAAGCGCTCTTTATTAAAAGGGTTTTCAAAGGTGTCGCTTATTATGTTTTTTGCTTGGGCGTTATCCATTTTTCATTCTCCGTTTAAAGATGCGGCGTTATGTAGAAAGGTTGCATGCAATGTTTTTTACCGGTTTTTATATTTTTGTTACTCCGAATTATAATTATTTTTTGCGATTTAATTAAGGGATTTCTCCTCGCTTCGCTTGTCGAAATGAGAAGCGGAAATAAAACCCCTGTCTTGTCGAGCAAAGCGAGAAATTTCTTTATTATTATTTTTTGCCTTTATCAATTAGACTCTTTGTCGCTTCGATTCATAGCGATTAAATTTAGTTAAATAGTCGGGTTGCGCTTATCCCAATATACTTGGCATTTATTCTCCGCTTAAATATAAGGATAATATTACCTCCCGCTTTTGGGAGGTTTCCTGTTTTTGATCTGTATAATGCTTTTCCAAAAACTTATCCGCCACAGTTTTTTGCAAAACCTCCAAAGTTTTTAAAGGATTTACAATCTCTTGTTTAAACTTGTTTAATTCTTTTAAGCAGTTTTTGGTTGTTTGCTTTGGTATGCCGCCTTGGTTAAGACGGGTTATAAGTTTTTTAATATAATTTGTTTGGTCGTCGGTTAGTTGGTTGCTGTTTTTAAGGGTAGCTTTTAAAATTGTTACGATTTTTGTGGCGCTGTCCGCCCCTTTTTTTGCAAAAGAGAAGCGCTCTTGAGCGGCGCTCTTTTTAAAACCTGTTTTATTTTTTTTAAGCAGTCCGTATATTCTTTTCGGAAGTTTTTCGTTTTTTGTATTTGCCCTGCTTTTTATAATTTTTGCGGCGTTTATAAAGTCTAATTCTTTTGCTTCTGTTTTTGGGTCCGCAATAAAAAACTTTTGAACGCCCCCTTTTCTAAAGTAGGTTATAAGCGCGTCCATAATTTCTTTATTTTTTTTGGCGGTTCTGGCTTTTGGCGGAAGCTTTTTTATTTTTTCAAAGAGTTCCGGTTGATCTTCTCGAATTTTTTTAATTGTATTAAGATATTTCAATTCGCTTTCTTCGGCATCTTCCGGTTCTACCGCATTTTTTGAAATTAATTTATCAAAAAGTTGATGGGAGGCTACAGGTTCCCCTTCGGTTAAAAGTTCGGCGTCTCCGCCCAATAGGGTTAAAAATGCGTTTATTTTTCCTTTTGCAGCCTCTTTTAATCCTATTTCATCGTTTGCCTGCGTAGTAGGAAAAAAATTAAAGGTATATATTTTATCAAAATGGGTATCTACCCTGTTGATTCTGCCTGCTCGCTGCATCATTTTTGTAGGGTTCCATGGGATGTCGTAATTTATAACCGTATTTGCGCGATGCAGGTTTACTCCTTCGGATAATACTTCAGTGGAAATAAGTATTCGGTAGTTATTCTTTGTATGTCGAGAGTTTGCGTCAAAGTTTTCCAAAACCTCTTGGCGAACGGATTCTCCGGAGCCGCCCGTAAATTTAAGGGCTTTGCCTATATCCGAGCTATTTATGTTTTGGTAGAGGTAATCGGCAGTCTCTTTTGATTCTGTAAATATTATTATGTGGTTTTTTTTCAAAATTTTATTTTGGGACAATTCCTCTTTAAATTTTAAAAATTTAGGGTCTCTTTTAACCCCCCGCCAGAGTTTTTTTATATTTTTTAATATTGCGAGGTCATGTTCCAAATCTGTTTTTAATTTTTCATTAAAATCTTTTGCCTCATATTTTTTTGCTCTGCCTTTATCTATTAATTTTTGTAGCGCCTCGTCATTATCCTGTTGCAACGCCTCGAATATTTTGGCGGTATCCTTTTTGCTTGTATAAACATAGCCGTTTTCAAGCTCTTTTAAAAATATTTGGTAAGAGTTGATAAATCTGTTTATGGAGTTTCGAAACGCAAAAAAACTGCTTTCCAATCTTTTAACTAACAAAACCTTCATAAAACGCCCTAAGTTTTTTTGCGACTGAGCTTCAAATTGATTTATTTCTCCTTGATAATAAAGCATTGGCATGTAACGGGCATATATAAAATCGTCCGTAATTAACCTTATTGTTTTATTAAATATTTCATCCTCTTTGTTATTAAGTTGATAAAAAAGCGGGATCGGTTTTTCCGCTTTGGGGAATTTTAAGCCTTGCTTTTTTATATCGTCCGCAAAATATTTTTTTATTTCGGCTCTTGTTCTACGCACCATTAAATGTTTTAAGACTTTGTTTCGGATCTGTTTTGCGTTTTGCTTAACGGTTTTCACATATTGATCATAATTTTTTTTTCTGTCTAAATTTTTTAATTTTCTCTCTAATCTTCCAAAAAAGAGTTCCATATCTGGCGCTTCCATAATACCGCTTTTTTTAGAATCTTGAAACAGTTTAATAAGGCTTAAAATGTCTTTGGGAGTATTATTTAAAGGGGTTGCGGTTACCAAAATTACTTTTTTACCGCGGCATATTTCGGCAAGTTTTTCGTATGTAGCGGTAGATTCATTTCTAAACCGATGAGCCTCGTCTATTATTATGTTGGAATATTTATCTGTTCCTCTTTTTAAGATATGATCGAGCTTGCCGGAAGATTCATACTCCGCAGGGGCGTTAAAATCGAAAAACAGATTGCGCCATGAACCCGGGTTGAATTCATTTAAAAGAGCCGGCGGCGCTATAACAAGGGTTCTTCCTGCAAGTTGGGACGCGAGTATTGTCGCGATATAGGTTTTTCCAAGCCCTACAACGTCGGCTATAAAGACCCCGCCGTATTCCGAAATTATTTTTTTTGCGTTTAAAATTGCCTGCCTCTGATACTCAAATTTTTTAAAGCCG
>JAOZTP010000103.1 GCA_029939135.1 Desulfobacterales bacterium | reverse complement strand
TTAAACTCTTTTGCAACATAATATCCAATAAAATGTTCCATAAAATCGGTCGCCTGCCGCAAACAGTATTCGGTAAACTTTATTTTTAAAGCTTTTTCAATATTTTTATCTTGAACCCATAAAAGTTGTTTTACGGTTCCTTTAAAAAGCGGAATATTTCTTTTACCTCCCACGTTGCAATCTTCGCAAACAACCGAGCCTTTTTCAATATCAAAAAATAATTTTTCCCCCTTTATGCGGTTTATTTCCCTTTTACATTCGCAGCAGTTTCTTAGCTCCGGTTTTATCCCTGCAATATTGGCAAATCGTATCTGAAATATTATGTTAGCCGCAGTTTCGGATATGATATTTTTATCTATCAGATTAAGGAGTTTATAAAATAGTATGTATATCTGTTTTTCTATTACCGAGTTTTCAATCGATTTGTTTATTATTTCGGTCCAATAGCTGGCGTAAGCGGTTTTTAATATGTTTTTTTTTATTTCCGTAAAGGAATGGGATAAATGCGCTTCGGTTAAAATTAATAATTCTTTGTTTCTGCCGGAGGTCATAACTATATTTAATTCTCCGAACGGTTCTAAAACATAGGCAAAACGTTTTTTACTTTTTTTGGCATATTTTGCTATAGCGGTAATTTTGCCATGATTTAAAGTGAAAAATGTAATTATAAGATCAGAATCGCCGTATTCGATTCTTTTTAATATTATTGCCGGCGAGCTTATTGTTTTCATATAATTTTATAATTAAAATACAGAGAGTCAAAACCGTAGGCAATATCTCTGATGGTTTCTTCCGTTTATATTTTTATTGTTAGATTTATCCTTGCGGAAAATTCTTTTTATTGCTTTATTTATCTTTATAATCATCTTTTTTTGTTGTTAATGATTTATTTGCCAAACAAATCCGTGTCAAGCATAAAATCGTATCTATAAAACCCCTTGCATAATAATAAAAAAAAAGCGCTGTAAAAACCTTAAAATCAAAAAATATAAAAACTACTGTATACAGGGATTATATGTTTCCTAATATTTAACTGCCTATAACTGTTCAAAAAAATCGTCAAGAAGATGAGACATAGAATCCCCTCCTCCTTACATTCCTCTATATACCTCCTATTTGACATCTTACCTATTTTTTTATCTTATTATTTATCCATATATTTTGTCTACTTTTTGGGAAAAGTCCATTTCGAGCGAAGCAAAAAATTTCTTTATTATTTTTATTTGCGTTTAAATGTCTTTAACAAAGCAAATAAACTTGAGCGCTTTCTTTATGATAATCCTTTTTTTGCATTTTAATTACGGTTGTTAAAATTTTCACAACTACAAAAAAATACATTAAATCAATATAGTTGTAACGTTTTAATTTTTAAGGTTATCGTTTAAATCTGCAAATTAGCGTTGACATGTAAAATTATATATATTAAACGGTTAGGGTTTTATAAAAAAACTAATAAAATAATATCTTTTGAAAAACGAAAGAAAGGAAATATAGAATGTCTGCAAAACTTATAAAAGGCACCGAAATAAGGGAAACTATTTTGGAAGAAATAACTTCCGAAGTGGCTCAAATAAAAGAAAAACATGGAGTTGTTCCGGGTCTTGTAACAATATTAATAGGAGAAAATCCGGCTTCTATGTCTTATGTAACTTTAAAAATAAAAACCGCCCATAGAGTAGGGTTTAAAGAAATTCAAGCCTCCCAGCCGGTAGATATTTCCGAAGCCGATCTTTTGGCTCTTATCAATAAATATAATAAAGACGATAGAATACACGGAATATTAGTTCAGCTTCCTCTGCCGAAACATATAAATGAAAAAAAGGTTCTTAACGCAATAGACCCTGATAAAGACGTAGACGGTTTCCATCCCGTTAATGTGGGACGTCTTATGATAGGCGGAAGCGAAATAAAATTTCCGCCATGCACTCCATCAGGCATCCAAGAGATGATTGTTCGCGCAGGCGTTGAAACAAAAGGCGCCGAAGTTGTGGTTGTAGGACGTTCCAATATCGTAGGAAAACCGATCGCAAACATGATGCTTCAAAAAGGAGTCGGCGCGAATTCTACGGTTACCGTAGTTCATACCGGCACAAAAAACATGGACGGGCATTGTAAAAGAGCCGATATTCTTATCGTAGCCGCCGGAGTTCCAAACCTTGTAAAACCGGAATGGATTAAACCCGGGGCATGCGTAATTGACGTTGGAGTAAATAGAGTCGGCGAAAAAATAAGCGAAAAAACAGGTAAAAAAATAGCCGTACTTAAAGGGGACGTTGATTTTGAAGCCGCTAAAGATATAGCAGGTTATATTACGCCCGTACCTGGCGGAGTAGGACCTATGACCATCACAATGCTTATGCTCAACACTCTTAAATCTCTTAAATTCAAGCTGAATATAGTAAAGTAATAAAAATTGATTATGAAAGAAAAAATAACTATTTTTTGGCTTACCGCTCAAGGCTCGGGACCTAAAAGAATCAGCATTTCGCCTGCTCTTTTAAGCGCCGTATGTATGTTTTTTATAATCTGTATAACAACTTCCGGCTTTGTTTTTCACAGCTATAAAACCGTCCATTCGGAAAAAAATTTTTCCGAAACTCTTAAAAATACCATCTCTCAGCAAAACAGAGAGATAGAAACTTTAAACGAGCAGATACAAAATTTTTCGGATAAAATAGGCGTTATAAAAGCAAGACTTGCAAAAATAGATGAGTTTGAAGACGACATTCGTATTATAACAAATATTAAAAAGAAAAAAGAACCTTTGGTAGGTATGGGCGGACCTATGGAAGCAGACGCCGAAATGGATCAATTCTTAAAACATTCGGACGCCTCTCTTTTAAGAGAAATGCACGAGCAGTTAAATCAGATCAACAGCATATCATTAGTTCATCATAAGGACTTTGAAAAACTGCTTAAAATTCTGGAAAAAAAAAAAAGTTTTCTTGCCTCAACCCCTACTATAACCCCTGTAAAAGGGCGCGTAACATCGCGGTTCGGTTATAGAAAATCTCCTTTTAC
Organism: Desulfobacterales bacterium; assembly: GCA_029939135.1. Taxonomy (GTDB): domain Bacteria; phylum Desulfobacterota; class Desulfobacteria; order Desulfobacterales; family JAFDMD01; genus JAFDMD01. Next base: position 4,540 of record JAOZTP010000103.1, on the reverse strand, counting down.
GGGTAAAAAAGAGTTTCACAGTGGTTATGATATATCAGCGCCTATGGGAACCAAAATACTAGCTCCTGCAGACGGAGTTGTATCTTTTGTCGGACGCAAAAGTTTTCTCGGCAAAGCCGTAATGATAGATCATGGCTACGGTATCATTACTCAATACGGGCATACCAGCAAAGCCTTGAAAAAAGTAGGCGACAAAGTAAAACGGGGCGAAGCAATAGCCAAAGTAGGCAACACGGGAAGAAGCACGGGCCCCCATGTTCATTATGAAGTTATATTAAACGGAATTAAAGTTAATCCTAAAAAATACATTCTTAATTAGAAATTTATCTTAATTATATAAAGCCGCTTTAACTAATAAAAAAGCGGCTTTATCAATCATAATATCCGTATCTTAATAAAAACCGCTAATTGCTCACGCCTTTTTTGACCGCCCCTTTAATTGAAAAAATAAAGACCGAAAGATAAAAATGATAGGAAAATTTTTAAAAAATATATTCGGAAGCAAAAACGAACGAGAACTTAAAAGCATTCAACCTATTCTTATCCGAATAAACGATTTGGAAAAAAAATATCAGGACATGGCAGACGAAGAGTTGAAAGCGCAGACAACATTATTTAAAAATAGAATTCAAAACGGCGAAACTCTTGATCAAATACTTCCGGAAGCCTTTGCAACAGTTAGGGAAGCCTCTGGCCGAACTCTTAAAATGAGACATTTTGACTCCCAATTAATAGGCGGCATAACGCTTCATAAAGGCAAAATAGCCGAAATGAAAACAGGAGAAGGAAAAACCCTCGCCGCCACTCTACCCGCTTACCTTAACGCTCTTTTGGGAAAAGGAGTTCATATAATTACCGTAAACGATTATCTTGCTACAAGAGATACCGAATGGATGAGCGGCATATATAATTTTTTAGGGCTTTCCGCCGGAACAATCGTTCATGGATTAGACGATAATCAGCGTAAACAGGCTTATAATGCGGATGTTGCTTACGGAACAAATAATGAATTCGGATTCGATTACCTGCGCGACAACATGAAATTTTATAAAGAAAGCCTTGCTCAAAGAGAGCCTTGTTTTGCAATAGTCGATGAAGTTGACAGCATTCTAATAGACGAGGCAAGAACCCCATTAATTATTTCGGGACCTACCGAGCAATCCACAGCTCTTTATTACGAAATAGATAAAATAATCCCCAAGTTAAAAAAGGATTCCGATTATACTTTAGACGAAAAATCCAAAACATCCGTTTTAACCGAAGACGGCGTGGCAAAAGCCGAACAACTATTAAGTATCGACAACCTATACGACCCCCAGCATATAGAAATTCTTCATCATATAAATCAGGCGCTAAAAGCTCACAGCCTCTTTAAAAAAGATGTGGACTACATAGTAAAAAAGGGGCAGGTTATTATAGTTGATGAGTTTACCGGAAGATTAATGCCAGGTAGAAGATACAGTGAAGGACTTCATCAGGCTTTAGAGGCAAAAGAAGACGTAAAAATAGAAAACGAAAATCAAACCCTTGCATCCGTTACCTTTCAAAATTACTTCAGAATGTATGATAAACTTGCAGGAATGACAGGCACCGCAGATACCGAAGCGGAAGAATTTAAAAAAATATATAAACTGGATGTAACGGTTATTCCTACAAACCAACCGATGATAAGACGCGACTACCCTGACGCCATTTATAAAACGAAAAACGAAAAATATTCGGCGGTAATAAAAGAGATAAAAGAATTATATAAAAAAGGGCAGCCCGTTCTTGTAGGCACCACGTCAGTTGACGTTTCGGAATCTATGAGCAAAAAACTTAAAAAAGCCGGAATACCACATAATGTTTTGAATGCAAAAAACCATGAAAAAGAGGCTGAAATCATATCAACGGCGGGGCAAAAAAACAACGTTACAATATCTACCAACATGGCGGGTAGAGGAACGGACATTGTGCTTGGCGAAGGGGTTATTGAATTAGGCGGGCTTCACATCATAGGAACAGAAAGACATGAAAGTAGACGAATAGACAATCAGCTAAGAGGACGTTCCGGCAGACAGGGAGACCCCGGGTCATCCCGTTTTTATCTGTCTTTGGAAGATGATCTTTTAAGAATATTCGGAGGAGCAAGAATAACCGGAGTTATGGATAAACTCGGCATGCAGAAAGGCGAACCCATAGAGCATAACCTTATAAGCAAAGCAATTGAAAACGCTCAAAAACGGGTTGAAGGACACAACTTCGATATAAGAAAACAGCTCCTTGAATATGACGACGTAATGAATCACCAAAGAGAGGTAATATACAAACAAAGACAACAGGCTTTAAAAGGGGAAAATTTAAAAAATATTATAGAAGGTATTATAGCTGATATTGCGGTTAAAACAAGCGACATTTTTGCAGACGAAACAATCCCTTCAGACGAATGGGATATAAAAGGAATTTCCGATACCGCTTTTTCATATTTCAATTCCAAACTTGCAATAACCTCGGATATGCTCGCCTCGTTTGACAAAAAACAATTATCCGAACATATAAACGATTGGGCGCTTGAAAAATATAAAGAAAAAGAGACTATTATAGGCGAAACCGAATTAAGAAGATTAGAACGTTTCGTAATGCTCGATAAAGTGGATACCCATTGGAAAGCCCATCTTCTTGCTATGGACCATATGAAGGAAGGAATAGGATTAAGAGGATACGCTCAGCAAGACCCGCTTCTGGTTTATAAAAAAGAAGGGTTTGCAATGTTTGAAGAGATGGTACAAAGAATTCGGGAAGAAACCGTTCAGCTGCTTTACAGGCTTGAAGTGGTAAAACAGGAACAATTAGAAGATATAAAACAACCGAAAGAGGAAAACCTAACCTTATCTCATGGCGACGAACAGGCTCATAAAAAAAAGCCGGTAAAAAGAAGCAATGCAAAAGTAGGAAGAAACGATCCGTGCTCTTGCGGCAGCGGTAAAAAATATAAAAAATGCTGCGGAGCGCTGGGATAATTTAAAGGAGAATTATAATGAAAACAGATTGTCTTTTTTGTAAAATAGTTAATAAGGATATAGAAAGCGATTTTTTATACGAAGATGATACGGTTGTAATTTTTCGAGATATTAATCCGCAGGCGCCCGTCCATATACTTATAGTTTCGAAAAAACATATAAGAAGCATAAACGATTTAACAGGCGAAGACGGAAAAATAGTCGCTCATATGATAAGCATAGCAAAAGAGACGGCAAAAAAAGAAAATATAAACGAGTCCGGTTATAAACTTCTGTTTAACGTAGAAAAAGGAGGCGGACAAGTTATATTCCATCTGCATCTACATCTTATCGGCGGGTGGGAAAAAAATAAAAGTTAATATTATAAAATCGGAGGGTTGAAAAAATGGATTTCGGATTTACCAAAGAACAAAACGAAATAAGAAAAGCTGTTCGAGAATTTTGCAAAGGGGAATTTACAAAAGAAATAGCCTACGACTGCGATCAAAACCATACATTTCCTACTAAAATATGGAAAAAAGCCGGAGATCTTGGATTTATCGGAATAAATTTTCCAGAAAAATATGAAGGGCAAGGGCTTGGCGTAATAGAAAACGTAATAGTATTTGAAGAGCTATGCCGCGGCGATTCCACAATAGGCAGCGCGATCGCTTTATGCTCATTCGCTTCCGAATGCATATTGCATTTTGGAACCGAAGAAATGAAAACAAAATTGCTGCCCCAATTAGTAGAAGGCAAAACCTTATCCGCCGGAGCGTTTACCGAACCGGATCACGGCTCCGATATAACCTCTATGAATACTACCGCAGTAAAAGACGGAGACGAATGGGTTATAAACGGCGGTAAAACCTTTATTACAAACGCAGGGCTTGCAGGGTTTTACACGGTTTTATGTCAAACCGACGAGCAGGCGATGCCCTCTTATCGCGGAATAAGCATGATTTTGGCGGAAGCCGACAGACCCGGAATATCCGTTACAGATGTAGGAAACAAAATGGGAATTCGGTCTATGCCTACCGGCGAAGTTGTTTTTAAAGATGTTAGAGTTCCGGCTAAAAACCTTATCGGGCAAGAAGGAAAAGGCTTTTATCAGGTTCTTCAATTCTTTAACGAAAGCCGAATAATGATAGCGGCTCAGGCGTTGGGAATTGCAAAATGCGCTTTTGACAGAGCGTTAGCTTATATAAAAGAAAGAACCCAATTCGGCAAAAAAATAGGCTCATTTCAGGTAACCCAGCATAAAATAGCCGATATGGCTACAAAAATAGAAGCCGCTGAAATGCTTGTTTATAAAGCCGCTTGGAATTTTGATCAAGGTAAAACAGATCAAAAAGTAACCTCGATGGCAAAAGTATATGCGGCAAGAACCGCCGTAGAAGTTGCGGACGAAGCAATTCAATTACTCGGCGGATACGGATATATGACCGAATATGAAGTGGAAAGAATATATCGGGACGCAAAAATTACCGAAATATACGAAGGCACCAAAGAGATACAAAAAAATACCATAGCAAGCGCCATACTCGGCAAACTAAAATAAA
>JAOZTP010000102.1 GCA_029939135.1 Desulfobacterales bacterium | reverse complement strand
AGCAAATAATAAGCAATTGAAAAAGCTTATTGCAATACGCGACACTTTACTTCCAAAATTAATGAGCGGCGAGGTTAGAATTCAATTTGAATAAACATAAAAAAATATCTCTATGAAAAGATTAAGAACAATAATTGAGCAATATAGTAGATGGAAAGAGCAATTAATCTATATTGATAGAATTGACACATATACCGATAAAGATTTCAGCGTGTCTTTAGAAAACTCAAAATCTTTATTAGAATCAATTTGTAAAGAAATTTGCAAATTGGAAAATATAAAAATAAAACCTACTGCAAGTATAAATGCAATCTTAAAACAAGTATTTCAGGCTATTGGATTTGAAAGCAACAAATTTGTTACTCAAATATCTTCATCTCTCGCTACAATTAGTCAACAATTTGGAGAACTTAGAAATGAAACTGGAGCTACTTCACATGGAAAAACTTCAGAAGAAATAAAAGAACGAAATAATAAATTTGATAATATAACAAAAAAATTTCTTATTGATACGACTGTAATTATTGCATCATTTTTAATTGAAAATTACGAAAACGAAAATTCTCCAATTAGCTCAACACATTCTGATACAAATATATTATATAATTCTAATGAAGAATTTAATAAAAATTGGGATGATACATATGGAGATTTTATAATGGGCGATTATTCATTCACTGCAAGTGAAATACTGTATGAGTGTGATTATAAGGCTTATGAAGCCGAATTAAAGGATTATCCCGAAGGTGGATAACATTGAACTATTTTTTTGAAAAGAATTGAATGAAAAGCAACTTATGGAAAAAAAATGACAAATTATAAAATTACGGAAGATAAAATTGAAAAATTTGCTATTCAACTGCTTGAAAAATTAGGCTATCAATACATATATGCGCCGGATATTGCCCCGAACGGCGTAAAGCCGGAACGGAAGGCGTTTGAAGAGGTGTTATTGTTAGAGCGCTTAAAAGAAGCCGTTGGCAGAATTAATTCAAAGGTTACTGCAAGCGCCGTAGAAGACGCAATTAAACAGCTTTCGCGTTTAAACTCTTCGGAATTAATTGCTAATAACGAAGCATTTCATCGCATGTTGACCGAAGGCGTTAATGTAACATATCAAAAAAAGGGCGGCATCCGCGGGGATCTTGTTTTGCCGATCGATTTTAAGAACCCGGATAACAACGATTTTTTGGCGTCAAATCAATTTACTGTTATGGAAAACGGCGTCCGTAAACGCATGGACATTATCCTATTTATAAACGGCATCCCGCTTATTGTAATAGAACTTAAAAATGCCGCCGACGAAAAGGCGACGTTAGAAAACGCATTTAATCAGATACAAACCTATAAACAGGCTATACCGAATCTTTTTACTTATAATGGTTTTACAATTATATCGGACGGATTAGAAGCGAGAGCCGGAACTATTTCCTCCGAATACGGAAGATTTATGACTTGGAAAACTGTTGACGGTAAAAAAGAGAATTCTAATCTTATTCCCGGTTTGGAAACTCTTATAAACGGTATGTTAGACAAAAAAAGACTGTTAGATTTAATCAGGCATTTTATTCTATTTGAAAAAAGCAAAAAAGAAGGTTTAAAAACTAATCTTACGGTTATGGAAACCGTAAAAAAACTTGCCGGTTACCATCAATACTTTGCCGTAAACAAAGCGGTTAAAAACAGCATTGTAGCGGCGAGAGATAACGGCTCCCGAAAAGGCGGGGTTGTTTGGCATACGCAAGGCAGCGGCAAATCGCTTTCTATGGTATTTTATGCCGGCAAAATCGTATTGGCTTTGGATAATCCCACCATATTAGTAATTACGGATCGAAACGATTTGGACGATCAATTATTTGATACTTTTGCCGCTTCAAAACAATTACTGCGTCAATATCCTGTTCAGGCAGAAAATAGAGAACATTTAAAAAGTTTGCTTAAAGTGGCTTCTGGAGGCGTAGTTTTTTCAACCATTCAAAAATTTCAACCGGATAACGGCAACATCTATGAACAGTTGTCCGATAGAAAAAATATTATTGTTATTGCAGACGAAGCCCACAGAACCCAATACGGTCTTAAGGCAAAAACCATAGACGAAAAGGATGAACAAGGCAATATTATTGGTAAACAAACGGTTTACGGCTTTGCAAAATATATAAGAGACGCTTTGCCTTGCGCCACGTTCCTCGGTTTTACAGGAACCCCTATTGAAAAAGAGGATATTAACACGCCGGCGGTTTTCGGCGATTATGTTGATATATACGATATTAAGCAGGCGGTTGAAGACGGAGCTACGGTTCCTATCTATTATGAGGCAAGACTGGCAAAAATCAATCTGACCGAAGAAGGCGAAAAACTTATTGCCGAATTAGATTGTGAACTTGAAAATGAGGAACAGTCCTTTGATTTGCAAAATAAGGATAAAGTTAAATGGACAAGGCTCGAATCGCTCGTTGGAAGCAAAGACAGAATTAAACGGGTTGCGGCGGATATTATCGAACATTTTGAACAAAGGGAAGAAATTTGCGAAGGCAAAGGAATGATTGTTTCTATGTCTCGGCGAATTGCAGTTAAACTTTACAACCAAATTATAAAATTAAGACCCAAATGGCATAGCGACGATTTAAAAAAAGGAGCTATTAAAGTAGTAATGACGGCTTCGTCCGCAGACGGACCCGATATGTCAAAATGCCATACTACAAAAAAACAACGCCGAATACTATCAGATAGAATGAAAACGCCGGAAGACGAACTGAAACTTGTTATTGTATGCGACATGTGGCTTACCGGCTTTGATGCGCCCTGTCTGCATACCCTATATATAGATAAGCCAATGCGCGGGCATAATCTAATGCAGGCTATAGCAAGAGCCAATCGGGTTTATAAAGATAAGCCCGGCGGGCTAATAGTCGATTATCTTGGGATAGCCTCCGATTTAAAAAAGGCGTTATCATTTTATTCGGATAGCGGAGGCAAAGGGGATCCCGCGCTTGCTCAAGAAAAAGCGGTTGATCTTATGCAGGAAAAAATAGAGACCATATCCCGAATGTTTCTTGAAAAACCGATTAAAGCATATTCGCAAGAATATGAAAAAATCATCAACAATCAAGGGGCGTTTTATCAAAAATATTTTACAGCGGATACCAATACAAAATTAAAAATAATATTATCGGCGGAAGAACACATCTTAACTCTTAATAACGGCAAAAAACGATTCATTAATGAAGTAACCGCCTTATCGCGCGCCTTTGCCATTGCCATTCCACATAAAAAAGCAATGGAGGCAAAAGATAAAGTCGGCTTTTTTCAAGCCGTAAAAGCAAGATTGATTAAGTTTGATACAGATAGCTACGGCAAAACAGACCAAAGAATTGACACCATAATTAAACGGGTAATCGATACCGAGTTAATTACAGATGACATAATTGATATCTTTGACGCCGCCGGAATAAAAAAACCGGATATTTCCATACTTTCGGAAGAGTTTCTTTTGGAAGTGAAAAATATGGAGCATAAAAATGTGGCTTTGGAGATTTTAAGAAAACTTTTAAATGACGAGATACAATTTAGAAAGAAAAAAAACCTAATTCAAGGCAAATCATTAATGGAAGCGCTGAAAAATTCCATTCAAAAATATCATAATAAAATGCTTACCGCCGCAGAAGTAATCGAAGAGCTGATAGAAATCGGCAGAGGTATCCGAAAAAAGGATAAAGAGCCGCAAGAAATGGGATTGTCCGACTTTGAATACGCTTTTTATACGGCGATTGCCGATAATACAAGCGCGCGAGAGGTAATGCAAAAAGATAAATTGCGGGAACTTGCTATTGTTTTATTTGAAAAAGTAAAACAGAATACCTCAATCGACTGGACAATAAAGGAAAGCGTAAGAGCAAAAATAAAAGTTATTGTAAAAAGAACATTGCGTAAGTATGGTTACCCGCCGGATATGCAAAAGATCGCTACCGAAACCGTATTAAAACAGGCGGAACTTATTGCAAACGAATTAACCGATTTAAAAGAGCGGGCATAATAGCCAAGTTATCGAAAAAAAGCCGAAGATGCGAAAATACGGCGATTTAAAACCTTTTTTTTCCGCAACTGCGGCTTTTTATTACAGAGGATTATAATCATCCTTTTTTATGTTTATAACCCAGCCCTTATATGTTTCCATCTTTCTTCCGGTATATGCGCTCCTATGGTTTTGCATACTTCATAACCGCATAATGAGCCGAGTTTGCCCGATTCTTTTAATCCTAAACCGTTTGTAAGCCCGAATAAAAAGCCGGAAGCCCATAAATCGCCCGCTCCGGTAGTGTCCAATATCTTATCTTTCCCCTGCTTTGGCGCAATTTTTATAATTTCGTTATTATTGGCAATATAGCTTCCTTTTCCTCCCACTTTTAAAACCGCAATATTCGCCTCCTTTGCCAAAGCGGATATCGCCTTATTCTCGTCCAAAAAACCTGTATAAGCTTTCGCCTCCTCTTCGTTTGCAATAAGAATATCTACATATTGATCTACTATGTCGCAAAGCAGGTCTTTAGATGCCTCCACCACCGTATAACTCGCAAGGTCTAATGATATAAGCGCCTTAAACCTTTTTGCTTTTTCTAAAACCGCAGCCATAATAGCGGGATTAAACAGAAGATACCCTTCTATATGGACAAGATAAACATCTTTAAAGAATCTGTCTTCTATCTCTTCGGGGGTAATTGTTGAAGATGCGCCCAAATAGGTAAACATTGTTCTTTCCGCATCAGGGGTTATAATGGAAAGAACCCTTCCCGTAGGCGAATCCGATTTGATTAAATAAGGGGATACGGCGCTTTTTTTAATCTCTTCTTCAAAAAAGGAGCCGTTTTTTCCAGAGCCTGATTTTCCTGCAAATCGGGCGTCGCCTCCAAGCTTCCCTATTCCTACGGCGGTATTGCACGCCGAGCCGCCCGGAGCGGTTGCGGGAACAGCTTTTGATATGGAAAGATATTTTTCTATTATTTCCGGCTCTACAAGATGCATTCCTCCTTTTGAGCCTGTTGTCCGTTTTAAAAAAGCATCCTCTTCATTTAAAAGTATATCTATTAAAGCCCCTCCTACGCATAATATCGGTTTTTTTTTCATTTTTTCCTTTCCGTTTCTTATCTTTTTATATATTGATACAGTTCAGTCTTCTTTACTTTATAAACCTGCGGAAATTATAGGCAAACATTATACGGCAAAAAACGCCGGATAGAATATTATAGAAGCTTGTATATCCGCAACATATTTGTTAATATGCCGCTTTTAAAATTTTTCCTTTTAATTTCGGCATCATTTCCAAATTTTTATCATGTTCCCATTCTTCATTGTTAAAATAAACTGTGTCTATAATATTTTGACTGCTTTTTAGGCTGCCGAAACCTATCCAAACACCGCCTTTGCTTTTATATTTTCTTAATAAGCATAGGGTTAATAATTTTTTTTGTAATTCTATAATGTTATCAGAGCATAACGAAGTATATGTAATGCCGAAGCGGGAAGAATAGCTATCAGCCGGAGATATAGAAAAACTATGTGATCTACCGCCGTTTAATGTCCGTTGTTTTGTTTTTAAGATAAGGTTAACCATATTTTTTCTAGTCTCGCCAGCGAAATCCAAAAGATGAAATATAATATCGGTTATTTTCGGTTCGTTTATTATTTTTAACTGATTACATAATTTATTGAAATTTTCGTCTCTCCATCTGCTTTTAATTTCATCTCCTTTGTCCGAAACTTTTAAACCGGCTTTAATCGGGTAATAATTTCGATCTATAAACTGTTCCCAATCCTTATCTAAAGCAACTTTATAGTTCTCTGGCATTTCCCATAATTTGTGAAGGAGATGATAACCGAGAAATGCCATTTCGTTATCGCCTATAAAACAATCCATTAATGATATTCTTTGTCTGATATAATATAAAAAATCATAAGGATCATTTAAATAATGGCTTAATAATTCCAAATCAAAAACAGTTAAAACTATAGGAAACGGTTCATCATCTTTTTTGTCTAATAATTCATGAGCCTGATGAGTTAAAGAGGGGTAATTCTCCGTTGTAATACACATTATATAAACTTCGTTAATATCTTCCGAAAGTTTTATCTCGTTGTCTTTTTCGTCAATAAACTTTGCCTTTTTCTCCAATATTTTTTTGCGGGATATAATGCCTTGATTATAAGCATCTTGAACGGCGGCTTTAAAATCTTTTTTTAATTGGCTATTATCGCCTTTTTTGGAAAGCGCCGTTAATTTTTTAGATTTAACCTGAACGCATAAAGCTTTGCTTCCGAGAATAGAAAGAACGTCAATATCCGTAGCGTCTTTGCTTTTGCTCATTTTAATTGTTACCGATTTAAAGGTGTTATTCTTTCCGAATACTTTTGATAAAAAATCGTACGCAATCTCTTCGCCTACTTTCCCTCTATTTTCCGCAAGTTGATTCTTGTATGATTTATCTTGAAACATCCAATAGAACGGGCTTTCATAAACCGCTTCAAATAATAAAAAAATATTGGGAACAAAATATCTTTCTTTATCAAGTTTGATAATAGGAGAAGCGGCTATAAGATTAAAATCTCCGATAGTCTGAAAATGAGAATTAAGATTTTCTTTAAAAGAGACAGAAAAATTGTTTAAAAATGAGTCAATATCAAGTTTTTTATCAAAATCCGATTTTCTAATAATAAATAATTCTAGCAGGTTTTTATAAAAAGATTGCAATTCATTATTCCTAATTTCTTCATTCCTACTATCTTCAATACTTAAATTTTTTTTGAGGGTTGGCAATTCAAATAGTTCTACATATTGATGTAATGTTGACAACTCTATGAAATGCTTTTCATACTTCTCCCAATCTTTGTTTGGATTTTTTTTTTTTGCATCCTCAATCAGTTTCGGAATAAAATCATACAAATGAACTTTTTTAGCTTTATTTTGCAGGATATTTTTTATCCGATTAACGATAAGTTTTGCCTTTTCAATATTAAAACTCTTTTTTTCTAAAAGCCACTCTTTATCATATTTATATTTTTTTTCCAAAGAGTCTAAATACTGAAAATCATAAACGTCTGTTCCGGAATAAAATATTGCTTCTTGCAACATATCTCCGTTACTAAAAAACTTTTTTTCTTCTTTTCGAATGTTTTCTTTGTGATATTTTTTCTCTGAAGCTTTTTGTAGTTTTTGTTGGAATGAAGCTAAAAAAGTGTCGTGTAATTGTTTCATTAAGTCGTATGTTTTTTGTTTAAATAAAATTAAGTCGTTCGGAGTTTCCGGAATTGAAAGATCGATTTTGTTTTGAATTAAAAAACCGAGTAAAAATGAGGCTTCTTTATGACTAATCCTTTTTGTCCAATCTGTTTCCTGCATTGTTTCGGGGTGAATATGGAAATCTTCAAAAAGAATCATACAAAGGGCATAAATATATCCTTTTGCGTTTATTAATTTTTTTATATCATTTATTATTTTTCTTTTTTCCATTACCAGTATTACTCCATAAATAATATATTGACTATGTCATTAACTATATAACGCAGTTTACAAACTTGCTTGCCATTATA
>JAOZTP010000014.1 GCA_029939135.1 Desulfobacterales bacterium | reverse complement strand
CGCCGCTAAATAAAGCCGCCGCAATGCAATCGCTTATGCCGTCATAAACATATTTTGTATCCGCTTCTTCAACATTATATGCGCACCCCAGCAAAGCTATATCCGGCTCTTTCGCCTCGACGCTTACTCCGAGTATCGCTGCAATAGCGCTTGCAAGTTCGGGACCTCCCGCAACGCAGGAAGCAGGAGAAGCTTTACCTGCGACTACGGCTTCGGCGTTTGCCGAACAACCCGGCAATCCGCAGCCTCCGCAGTTTGCGCCGGGTAAAACCCCCTCTATCGCCTCTACTTGCGGATCAACATAAACATGAAACAGCTTAGACGCCGCAGCTAATCCCACGCCTATTATAAAACCTAAACCACCAATTACTAAAACTGACTGAATCATTATATTCTCACCAATATCTTTTTAAGAAATAGCTTTAAATTTACAAACCTTAAAACAGGAAAGGCATTTAACGCATTCATCTTTATTTATTTTTGCCGTCTCTTTTTTCCGCCATTCTATTGCGTTAGACGGACATGTTTTAAAACATAATCCGCATTTTTGACACAATAAAGGATCAATAACAAAATCAAGCAGCGCTACGCAGCGCTTTGCAGGACATTTTTTATGGTAAATATGAGCTATATACTCCTCTTTAAAATATTTAAGAGTAGATAAAACCGGATTTGCAGCGGTCTGCCCCAATCCGCAAAGCGAGGCTTTGCCTATTATGGGGGCAAGATTTTCCAAAGCCTCTATATCTCCAGGTTCCCCTTTTCCCTCGCATATTTTTTCCAATATTTCCAATAAACGTTTTGTGCCTTCTCGACAAGGAATACATTTTCCGCAGGATTCGTCTTGTATGAAATCCATAAAAAATCTTGCCATATCAACCATACAGGTATTCTCGTCCATTACTATCAAGCCGCCGGAACCTACTATGGCGCCTACTTTGGCAATAGCTTCGTAATCTACCGGAGTATTCAAAAGGCGCTCCGGAATACATCCGCCGGATGGACCTCCCAATTGAACCGCTTTGAATTTTTTCTTATTCGGTATTCCGCCGCCCACTTCATAAATAAGAGTTTTCAACGAGGTTCCCATAGGGACTTCAACAAGTCCTATATTGCTAATATCGCCGGAAAGAGCAAAAACCTTGGTGCCTTTGCTTGTTTCCGTTCCTATATCCGCATACCAGTCTCCGCCATTTATTATTATTTGTGATATATTTGCAAACGTCTCTACATTGTTTAAAATTGTCGGTTTTTCCCATAAGCCTTTATGAGCCGGAAACGGCGGACGGGTTCTCGGCATTCCGCGTTTGCCTTCGATCGATCTCATTAAAGCGGTTTCTTCGCCGCATACAAAAGCCCCTGCTCCCTGATATATTTCAACGTCAAAACTAAAGTCGGAGCCTAATATATTATTTCCTAACAATCCGCATTCTCTTGCCTGCTCTATAGCTATGGTTAATCTTTTTATTGCAAGAGGATACTCCGTTCTGCAATATATATAGCCTTTATTGGAATTAATCGCCCTTGCGGCTATTATCATCCCTTCCAAAACGGCATGCGGATCAGCTTCCAATATGCTTCTGTCCATAAACGCGCCAGGGTCTCCCTCGTCTGCGTTGCAAAGAACATATTTTATCTCTCCAGCGCTTTTACGCGCAAACTCCCATTTCATTCCCGTAGAAAATCCCGCTCCGCCTCTTCCTCTTAAACCGGAAGTTTTTATCTCCTCTACAATCTGCTTCGGCTTCATTTCAAAAAGAGATTTAGCGAATCCAAAATAGCCGTCTGTCGCTATATAATGGTTTATATCTTCCGGATTGATTCGTCCTTTGTTTCTCAAAGCTATTAACATTTGATTTGCAAAGAATGGAATATCGTTTTGAGAGGCTATCCTCTTTTTTGTAATCGGATCTTTATATAAAAGTTTCTCTACGGGCTCGCCGTTTATGATATGAGTTTCTATTATTTCCGAAATGTTTTCTGCCGATAATTTTTGATAAAAAAATGCTCCAGGCTGTATCACAATAAGAGGACCTGCGGCGCAAAAGCCGTTGCAGCCTGTTTCGATAATCTGAACCTTATCGTCAAGATTTTTTGCGGCTATTTCTTGCGTTAAAATATCTTTTAATTCTATACTTCCCGTTGCATGGCAGCCTGTTCCGCCGCATATTAGAATATATGTTTTATCCTCGAAATTAACCGCCGGCAAATTATCTTTTTTTATTTTTTCCAGTTCTTTTACTGTTAACCTATTCATTATTTACCTATGTTAATTTTTTTTACCATGAACCGTCAAGCCCTCTAAGCCCATTTATATAAAGTCTGCCGCTTGCCACAAAAAGCGAATATTCGGTAACCAAAAGAGGTAGATCATATCCTTTTGCCAGATATATTACTTTTGGCTCCGGATTTTTGCCTCTTACAAATACAATGGCGCTAACCCCTGCAATCTTTGCGGTTCTTATTACCGTTTCGTCCATTAATCCCGTAAGAATCAACGAATGTTCGGATACTGCGGATAATACGTCGCTCATAATATCGGCGCTTCCCGCTGCTATTACCGCCATATCCATCTTGCTTTCGGAGCAGGTTAATATATCCGCTTTTAATATATTTTTTATCTCTTTTATCTTCATACGGTCACAGTTCAATTAAAAGATGGCAGAGATTGTCTGCTATCCTCTTTTTTGCGTATCAAATTAGTCATACAGGTTTTCAAAAAAATTAATTATACTCTTGCAACTTTTCTATTGCCTTATCCGGCGTAAGACCGCCGTATGTCTTGTCGTCTATAACCATTGCTGGGGCAAGCCCGCATGCGCCCAAACATCTAACGCAATCTAAGGAAAAACGTCTGTCTTTTGAGGTTTCTCCTGCTTTAATGCCGTATTCGGCATCTATCCTGTTTATAATCTCTTTTGTTCCTTTTACATAACAAGCCGTGCCGGTGCATACCTTAATAGTATGTTTCCCTTTTGGCTTAAGCGAAAAAAGAGAATAAAATGTGGCTACGCCGAATACCTCGCTTGCAGGCAGATTAAGGGATAAGCTTATATAATCAATAAGCGTTACGGGAAGATAACCTACTATTTTTTGACACTTTCTTAAAACGGTTATCACCGCGCCTTTATCGCCACGATTAAAATCTATTATTTTGTCAATTTCATTCCACATATTATCATTAATATCTGGATGTTGAAATTTATTCAAATTCATAATCTTAAATTCTCCGAACCCATGTCAGTATTAATATCAAAATTTTTATTTCATAATTGATTTTAAATGTCAATCTATCATTTACCCTATACTTTTAATTGTTTTCAGGCTATATTTTTACGTTTAATCCGTCTTTTTTATAAACCTATATTGATAGTATTAAACGCAAGAAGAGGCAATTAAGCGCGCAAATTTTGTTTGAAAAATAGTATAATTAAAAATCCGAAACTATCGGAAAAAACATTTGGAATCTGCAAACCAAAATATAAACAGACAAATAATATATAAAAAGCAATGAATCTATTTTCGCTTATAAGTTTGGCTATAGCTATGGCGGTTTTTGTGGCAAGTCAGGGACCCTGAGTTTTTGCTGTCCTCGCCGCGCCACGGCTTCCGGGTTTACTCCCGCGTTGGGCGTTATAATAGGTATTGTCGCTGGCGATATTGTTTATCTTCTGTTTGCAATTTTCGGACTCTCTTTTATAGCCGAAACATTTGAAAAATTTTTTGTCGCTGTTAAGCTTTTTGGAGGAGCATACCTTTTTTTACTCAGTTTTCAAATATGGACTTCTAGTATATCGAAAACTAAGTTGCAACGGACGCAACAAAAAAAATCCGGATTAAAAAATATAACAAACGGGTTTTTAATAACCTTATCAAATCCTAAAGCAATACTATTTTATTGCGGTTTTCTGCCCGGCTTTGTTAATCTTAAATCATTAAATATAACGGAAATAGCGCTGATAGTTTGCGTTATTATATCCGTCTTAAGCGCGGTTTTGACTATATATGCTTATTGCGCAAGTTATATCGGAAATATATTTTATAAAAAAAACGGCGTTAAAAAAATTAACCGTTATGCAGGAGGAATTATGATAGCATCAGGCGTTATGATTGCAGCCGGCGTTAAAAAAGATATAATATAAATCGTCTTATAAAGGAAAAAATAAAATGGAATGTAATAAGAATAAGAATCTTGAAAAATGCAAATGCACTTATGAACCCTGCCAAAAAAAAGGAATTTGCTGCGAATGTTTGAAATATCACCTTAAAAGCAGAGAACTACCGGGATGCTGTTTTTCTCAAGAAGCGGAAAAAACTTGGAACCGCTCGTTTGAATATTTCAGTCAATTGGTTTCGGAAGGCAAGCTTTAGTCTTAATAAAAGCATATGAAGATAAACGGATTTAATTGACTAAAAAGCGAAACTTTTTTATAGAGATAAATTGCCTAACAGTCAAAAAAAAAAGCGGGTTAAAAGGAAAGAAGAATCTCGTCAAGGAAAAATTTCATAATTGTTCGAATGCTGATTTATGCAATTAACGGCGAATGTTTGCAATTAAAATTTTATAGAAATGAAGAGATATTCATTTTTTTATTAATAAATAAAACAGGAGTAAAAAATGACGAATCAAAATAATGTCAAAAATATTCTGTTGCTCGGAGCAGGCTTGGTTGCGGGTCCCATGGCGCGCTACCTGCTCAAACAGCCGAATATAAAACTGACCGTTGCGGACGAATTTATAGATAAAGCGGAAAAGCTTACAAATAAAAGCCCGAACAGCCGCGCCATACTATTGAACGTTAACGATAAAGAGGCTCTTAATAAAGAGGTTAGCGCATCGGATATAGTCGTAAGCCTTTTGCCATGGACATTGCACCCTGTTGTTGCAAAATTATGTTTGGAACATAAAAAACATCTTGTTACAGCCTCTTATGTAAAAGAGGAGATGCAATCTTTTGATTTGGAAGCAAAAAAAAAGGGGCTGATCTTTCTAAATGAAATAGGAGTTGATCCTGGGCTTGATCATATGGCTGCTATGAAAGTTATTAACTCCGTAAAAAAAGCCGGCGGCGAAATAACAAGCTTTTATTCTTATTGCGGCGGACTGCCCTCTTTGGAAAGCAATACAAATCCTATGGGCTATAAGTTTTCTTGGAGCCCTGAAGGGGCTATGCTTGCCGCAAATAACGACGGGCGATATTTAAAAGACGGAAAAATCATTCAAGTTTCCTCAAAAGAGCTTTTCCGGCATTATTGGTTTTTGGAAGTCCCAGACATGGGGGTTTTCGAAGCTTACGTAAATAGAGACTCGATTCCTTATCTTGATATTTATAATATAAAAAACGCTAAAAGCATCTACAGAGGAACCTTAAGAAATCCGGGACATTGCGAAACTTGGGACTGTTTAAAAAGGCTCAATCTTTTGGATAGAAATAAAAAATTCGATTTAAGCGCAATGGCTCCTTATGAGGTTATTGCAGATGTTATAAATAGCTCCGCTTCCGATTTAAAAAAGGATCTCGCCGAATTTCTGGAAGTTTTCAATCATTCGGTTATAATAAAAAAGATAGAATGGCTGGGGCTTCTAAGCAAAGAAAAATTGTCTTTAACTTCAGGAACCGCCTTTGATATGTTTGCATACATTTTAAAACAAAAACTGTCCGCTCAAAAAGATGATACCGACCTGCTTGTTCAGCATCATGAATTTATTGCCGAATATCCGAATAAAAAAGAGCAAATCACTTCAACTCTATCGGCAATCGGAATCAAAGGCGAAGATAGCGCAATGGCTCGCACCGTAGGGCTTCCCGCCGCAATAGGAGTTAAATTAATAGCCGAAAATAAAATCAATTTAACCGGAGTCCATATACCTGTTTTGCCTCAAATATACGAGCCCGTTCTTAACGAATTGGAGACTATGGATATAAAATTTACCGAAACAAAAAAAGAGCTAACTTAATATACTGACGATAAAGGACTAACCAAATGAAATCATTATTAATACGAGCCGAAGATAAAAACCAGTGGGAGCGCAGATCCGCGATAATACCGGATGATTTGAAAAAAATTATAGATAAAACAGGGGCGCAAGCTTATATCGAAAAATCTGCCAAACGTTTCTTTAAAGAGAAAAAATATCAGAAAGCCGGAGCCTTATTATGCGAAGATATGACTCCCGGCGAGGTAATTCTCGGAGTAAAAGAAATTCCGGAAGAAAAAATACTTAACAATAAAACATATATTTTCTTTTCTCATACTATCAAGGGACAAAAAAGCGGAATGCCTTTATTGAAAAAAATTATCGCATCCGGTTCAACCCTAATAGATTACGAAAAAATAACCGATAACAAAAATCGAAGACTTGTATATTTCGGCAATTTTGCGGGAGACGCCGGAGCTATTGATATATTATCCCTTATGGGCGAATACTGGGAACATAAAGGAATAAAAACTCCTTTTTCGGAATGCAAAAAGGCTCATGAATATAAATCCGTAGCAGACGCCAAAAAAAATGTAAAACTTATCGGAGAAAAAATAAAAAAAGAGGGAATATCTTCAAAAATTTCTCCTGTTATTATAGGAATTTTAGGTTACGGCAACGTATCAAAAGGGGCGCAGTCCATTTTAAACAACCTGCCGGTAGAATATATCGAACCGGAAGCTTTAAAAAAGATCGCCGAAAAAAGCAAAGATAATAATAAAATATATGTATGCGTTTTTAAAGAAAAAGATATTGTAAAAACAAAAACAGGCAAAAGCTTCAATCTTCAAGATTATTATGAAAATCCGGGCAATTACTCAAGCATATTTGAAAAACACATTCCTTACATTACAATACTGATAAACGCTATTTATTGGGAGCAGAGATATCCCCGCTTCGTTACATGGGATGCTTTAAAAAAGCTTTATGAAACTTCCGAAAATCCCAAATTATGCGGAATAGCCGATATTACATGCGATTTGAACGGCTCCGTTGAATGCACCGTTAAATCTACGGACTCCGGCTCGCCCTCCTTTGTATGCAATCCTATAGATAAAACCGTTACGGACGGAGTTAAAGGAGACGGGGTTTTGGTATTGGCGGTTGATAATCTTCCCTGCGAAGTGCCAAAAGATTCCTCTACCTTTTTCAGCTCCAAACTCTCGCCGTTTGTTCCAAACATCTTGGAAGCGAATTACGGCTCAAGCTTGGAAGAATCGGGATTATGTCCCGAAGTAAAAAACGCCGTAATAGTATATAACGGAGCATTAACAAAAAACTACGAATATTTAAAAAAGTTTATTGAATAATATAATAAATATGTTATTTGAAAAATGAGTAAAAACTATCTTTCGGAGGTTTATTATGAATATCTCAACAGAGAATTCGGCTTTTCATTCTCTTATTAATAAGGTAGTAAACGAAAAAATTCCTTTTAATAAATTGCTTGGAATAACGGTAGATTCTATAAAGGATGATAACATAAAAATTAAAATTAAAATGAAGGATGAATTTGTAGGAAATTATATAAAAAAAACACTTCATGGCGGAGTAATTTCATCTATTATAGACGTAACCGGAGGAATGGCGGCATTTATAAGTTTTTATAAAAAAAATACGGAACAATCAATAGAAGCTCAAAAAAAAAAATTTTCAGGATTAGGCACGGTAGATTTAAGAGTAGATTATCTTCGCCCCGGATACGGCGATTGGTTTATAGCCTCAGGCTATACTTTAAGAGCAGGGAACAAAATTGCGGTTACAAGAATCGAACTTAATAATGACGCCGACAAACTTATAGCCGTCGGCACTGGAACTTACATATTATAGAAAGGAAAACGTTATTATGTCAAAAATAGTAATACTTTATTGCAAACGTATTCAAGATCATTCATGTATAGGGTGCGCTAAATGCTATAAAGCAATGCAGGAAAAAAATGGAGAATTCGCAAATTATCAGGACGAAATAGAGCTTGTTGCAATGACAGATTGCGGAGACTGCCCCGGTCTTGCGGTTCCGAGAGTAAAACTGTTAACCGAAGTAGCCAAAAGTCTGGATAGACCTTTTGAAACAATACATCTTGGAACATGCGTAAAACTTGCGATTGAAACGGCTCAATGTCCTATAAAATTTGACAAACTTAAGAACGTTCTGGAAAAAAAATTCGGGGCAAAGGTTATATTAGGAACCCATTCTTATTAATAAATTTCATATTATAAAAAAATCGGAAAAAGAGAAAATTTATTCCTTCTTTTTTCGATTTTTTTTGCAAAAAAAATTTGGCATTTTTCATTAACGCCATTACGCAACAAACAATTTTGCTTATTTTTAATATAACCGATTTTTCAGCCTTTTTTCAATATTGCCGTCTTATGAAAAAGCATATTCGGACCTTTAAAATCTTTAAACCCAACATCTACGGCTTTTTTGATATTCCGTTTAAACGCAGATTTTAAAACATGACAAGGCGGCTCCACTATAAAAATTTGTCCTTTCGGTTTTAATATTTCTTTTATTTCTTCAAAAAATCTTTTCTTGTCTAATACTTCATGAACCATATAAAACAACAAGACAAAATCAACATCGTCCGATACGCCTATTTTATTCTCTTCGCATTTATGTAGTTTTATTCGTTTTTCAAGTTTGGTTCCTATTATTTTATCTCTTACCTTTTGAAGCATCGCTTCATGTAAATCAACGGCGATAACCAAACCGGACTTGCCGACCATTTGAGCCATGTCAACGGAGAAAAAACCCGGACCGCATCCTACGTCTAAAACCGTCATACCCTCTTGAACATAAGGCTTTAGGATTCTACGAGGATTTTGATATAGCCTCCTAACTCTATTATCAAGCCAGCCCGCTATTGCAACAGGACATACGTGATGTTTATTACTCATCTTTCTCCTTATCAACCTAATAGCGTTGTTAATGCGTTAAAATTACAACTTATTATAAGTCGCATAATTTCCTTTGTTTATATTTTAATTAAAAGATTTCTCCTTGCCGCATTCGTCGAAATAAAAAGTAAAAAAACTGCTTTATTGTCATTTCGAGCAAAGCGAGAAATTCCTTGATTATTTTTATAAAAATACTTTTATATAACAAACTATTTTGGCTTTATTTTCAAGGCTTGTGAAAATTTTAACCGCAAGCTTATTTTAAATAAGTTGAGGATTTAAATTTGAGCATAACGCCAAAAATGACTAAACTCATAGGCTTAACCCAAAAAAAATGATAAAATCCAAATGGCAAAATTTGTCGATATAACAAAGCAGTTTGCTCATTTTCAAGGCTTGTGAAAATTTTAACCGCAGGCTTATTTTAAATAAGTTGAGGATTTAAATTTGAGCATAACGCCGAAAATGGACAAACTACGAAGTTATACCGGCGAATTTTCTTTGAAATGAGGAGCAAAAGCCTTATACCCATCTGTTTTCAAAGTATTCGTAAAGGATAAAGCGCTCTCCTCCTCTCCATGAACTACAGCAATTTTTTTTATATTAAGATTCGATTTTTTTAAAAAACCGATAAGCTCCTCCTTATCTGCATGCGCGCTAAACCCTCCTATTTTAACCACTTTTGCGCATAGCGGATAGCTTTTATTAAAAAATTTTAAAAGAGGGGCTTCTCCTATTCTTCCGTTATTTTCAAATTCGAGCCCTTTATCCAAAATACGCCTGCCGAATGTATTTTGAGCCATGTAGCCTACTATTAAAATAACATTTTTTTTATCATGTATTTTATATCTTAAATGATGTAAAATCCTGCCCGCTTCGCACATTCCGGCAGATGATATTACTATATGCGGTTTTTCTTCTCTCATCAAATCCATAGATTCGGCGACCGATTTTGTAAAATGTATCTCTTTAAACGAAAAAGGATTTTCTCCGCGTTCCAAAAAGGTTTTATGAGCCTCTTGGTCATATACTTCAGGATGATTTCCGAAAACCTTTGTAAGCTTTGCGCCAAGAGGGCTATCTAAAAATATCGGCAGTTTCGGAACCGCTTTTTCATCGTAAAGTTGATGTAAAACATATATTAACTCCTGCGTTCGTCCGAATGCAAAAGCTGGAATCAGCAAGGTTCCTCCTTCGTCATAGGCGTTGGCAACCGCTTTTTTTAATTTTATTTTTATATCTTCCGCTTGTCCATGCATACGGTTTCCATAAGTGCTTTCCATTATAAGTAAATCAATATTTCTATCCTCTTCTTCAAAATTTAAAGCGGGGTCTCTTAATATAGGTTTTTGAGGACGCCCCAGATCTCCAGTATAACATATTCTTTTTTCAACTCCGTTCTCTTTTATTCGCAAGATCGATATTGCCGAACCCAGAACATGACCCGCTTCGTAAAAAATAACCTCCGCATCCTTTCCTATTTTTATCGGATACCTATAAGGATAAGCTTCTATGCTACTCAATGTCCGTTTTACGTCTTCAACGCCGTAAAGAGGCTTGATTCTCGGCAGGTTATGCTCGTATAAAACCTCGTCTATTGCTTTAAGATTTAATCTCTGTCCTACCGGTTTAAGCAAGTCTCTTATTCGTTTAGCGGCTTTATTTTTTTTGTTCGATACTTTATTTATTTTATAAAGATACCCTCTTGCGGTTTTATAATTAAGATATGCGGCGTCCGATTCCTGTATTCTTGCGCTGTCTTCCAAAAGATATTTGCATATATCCGCTGTTGCTCTCGTGCATATTATACGCCCTCCGAAGCCCTCTTTGCTTATTAACGGAAGACGCCCTGCATGATCTATATGGGCATGAGAAAGTATAATATTGGTAACCGAATCGGATTTAAAAGGAAATCTTTTATTCTTTTCCGCGCTCTCTTTTCTTCTGCCCTGAAACATTCCGCAGTCAAAAAGTATGTTGTTTTCGCCGAATTCCGCCAAATGCGCGGATCCTGTAACCTCTCTTGCAGCTCCGTAAAATGTTACTTTCATATTTTCTTCTTCCCTTTTTTAATAAAAAAATCGGATTTAAGCTTAAAAGTTAAATTATTCTTTATATAATAACCACTTTATAACATAAGCGCGGAATTAAAGGAATAAAGTTTAAAATCGATTATGGCGAACTCCAAGGCATATTTGCTTAAGGCGAAGCCGCCAACTTTTTTAAGTATAAAATTTTTTCGTCTGAAAAAGGATTATCCATACAAGGAAATATGGCGTTATTGGTATATATCGGGTCTGCGTTAAGGTCGTAACGGGAGGCTTTTACCGCGTCGTCCCACATCCTTGTATGAGGAATAGGAGTATAATAAGCCAAAACAGGAGTTATTCCCGCTTGCTTTACAAATTTTATGCCCGCCTCCATCTCTTTTACGCTTTGTTTCGGAAGCCCCGTTAAAAGATATGCGCCAATCTGTTTATCTACAAAACCGGCTTTTTTCAAATTGGTTACGGCGTTAGTAAAATCCTCGTTTGTAATTTTGTTATCTATTGCTTTTCGCTTTTCAAAATCTGCGGTTTCAAGCCCTATTTTTATTGAATGAAAACCCGCCTTAAACATAAGAAACGCCGCCTTTTCCGAAATATTTTTTGCATGAAGAGCGTTAGGGGTATGAAATCTTACATTATATCCTTTTGCTATAATTTTTTCTAACATAGGTATTATATGATTTTTAGAATCTATTAAAAGAGCGTCGTCATAAAAAACAAAATCTTTTACCTTAAATTTTTTATGCCAAAAAAAAATCTCCTTTGCGACGGCGTTATAATCTCTTTTTATAAAATTTGGGTTTAAATATTTTGAAGCGCAATAAGCGCAGGAATAGGGGCATCCTTTGGAAGTCATAATGGGGATATAGGCTATTTTATTCTGAAGATTAAATGCGGGGTAAGGATAAGAATTAAAATCTTCGGCGTTAAATTCAAATAAAGTCTTTTGCCCCGTATATTTTTTGGCAAGCTTTAAAGCCTGTTTTATTCCCTCTCCTTTTATTACAAAATCGGCTCCAGAATTTGTTAAGGCATGTTCGTAACATAAATTTGCGTAAATTCCGCCGAGTATTACCGGAGCGTCGGGAAAGCTATTTTTTAACAAGGATATGGTTTCGATTATTCCCTGATACTGGTAAGTCATAAAGGAGGTAACCAATATAAGAGAAGGCTTTTCTATTGATGAAAGAGCCTCTACAAACTGGTTGCGTTTTATTCCGTATCTGTAAAAATTTTTCGGGACATCTTCCAAACCTTTTGGCTTCTCAATTTTGGTTTTAAGGTAAGGTCCCCTTCCGCAGCGAGAATCCGGCTCAACCCTTTTTTTTGCTTTGGGGTGAAATCTGTCAAGGCAGTCTATATAAGAGATGTTATAACCGAATTTTTTAAGTATGGAGCCAATATATAATAAACCTATAGGCTTTGCCCAAAAATCATACGCCGCAAAATCGTATATCCAAGGATTTACAAGCAGTATATGATTTTTATATTCTTTTTTCATACAAATCTTTCATAAAAAAGCATAAATAATAAACATTCCGGCATAACCGCCCATGCACGCAAAAAAAATATTTCTTAAAAATACTGCATAGAGGTTTTTTTAAGCTCTTCTACGCTAAATAATAGCTCATATTTTTCCGCTTTTACGGCTTCGGAAAGTTTTTTTGCTATTTCAATACATCCTTTTTTATCTTTGGAATGAATCATGGTATAAAGATTGTATCGCCATTTTTTTTGAGAAGGTCTCAGATAACAATGAGAAACCTCCTTAAACAAAGCAAATTTTTTGCCCGCCTCTTCCGCTCTATCCTCTTCTATCTTCCAAGCGCACATAGCGTTTGCCGAAAAACCGGATTTCTGATGCCATAAAGTGGCTCCGAAACGTCTTATTATTTTTCTATCCGAAAGACTTTTTAATATCTTTAAAAAAATCTCTTCCGAAATGCCCAAACGATCCGCCATTATCTTATAAGGTCTTGAGGCTACCGGCATATCCCCTTGAAGAGCCGATATAACCTTTTTTTCGGTTTCGGTGAAGTTATCCATATTTTTTTGCTCCTATCTTTTGTCCGGAAACAAAGATAATATCGCATCCTTATTTGCCTTGCAAATACCGCGCTCCGTTATAAATCCGGTAATAAGCCTTGCAGGAGTAACATCAAAGGCATAATTTGCGGCGGCGCTTTGTTCCGGCATTATTGCAACCTTTTCAATTTTACCGGAACAAAATCCTTCAACATATCTTATTTCATCTGGGTCTCGTTTTTCTATAGGAATATCTTTTATCCCGTCCTCTATTTCCCAATCGAACGTGCTAGAAGGAAGCGCTACATAAAAAGGTATATTATTATCTTTTGCGGCAAGAGCCTTTAAATATGTTCCTATTTTATTTGCAACGTCTCCTGTATAAGCAGTTCTGTCTGTTCCCACTATTGTAATATCTACCAAAGAATGCTGCATCAAATGCCCGCCCGTATTATCGGTTATAACCGTATGCTTTACCCCCTTTTCTTCAAGTTCGTAAGCGGTAAGCCTTGCCCCCTGATTAAGAGGTCTGGTTTCGTCAACCCATACATGCAAATCAATTTCTTTATCAAACGCCGCATAAATAGGGGCTGTGGCGGTTCCGTATTCTACGCATGCAAGCCTTCCCGCATTGCAATGGGTTAATATATTAACCGTTTTTCCATTCTTTTTTTTGCTGATTTCCTCTATTAAAGGCAAGCCGTACTCCCCTATTTTTCTGCAATTTTCAACCTCCTCTTCGGCTATAGCGTCCGCCTCCTTTTTTGCGATATTTATTATATCCTTTATATCCGCCGAAAAATTAAGTTTTTCAAATACCCTTTCAACCGCCCAAATCAAATTGACCGCCGTGGGTCTGGCATCTTTTAATTTTTGACATTCTGCGGTTAAATAAAATTTTATACTTTTGCAGTCTGGAATATTCTTTGCAGCTATATATACCCCGTAAGCTCCAGTTACGCCTATAAGAGGAGCGCCTCGGACATACATATCCTTTATTGCGGTTATAACTTGGGGGACAGATTCAAGTTTTTCTATTGCCGTTATATGCGGAAGTTTTCTTTGATCTATTACTTTTACGCTATTATCCGTTGTATCAAACCATATGGAACGCATATTTTTTTCTCCGTTTAAATTTCGGCGGTTAACCTCTTAATTCGTCCGATTGCGGCGTTGAAAAAAAATTTTAATCCTCGAAATATTAGGTATATTCCTGCGGTTAAAAATTTTTTTCGCCTTGCACTCGAACAAATTACTTTGTTATCCGTCAAAATTAATTATTCTGTTTTACGATTAAATTTAATTCCGGTATGGCAGAGTTTGTTAACTTCGCTTTTTTCGACCGCCACAGACTTTTTAATCATTTTTTTTGATTAAGCATTATTTAATTTTGGTTTTATTTATAAGATAGAAGTAGTATTGACAATAAAAATTATAAAACAGATTTGCAAAAATAAAAAACTTGAACAACAGATAAAACGGTTTTAAAATATTAATTATGAACTACATAGGCTCCAAATATAAACTGAGAAACTTTATAAAAGAAACGATATATTCGGTTGCGGGGCGGAATTTATCCGATAAAGTTTTTTGCGATATTTTTGCGGGAACAGGAATAATAGGCAGAAGCTTTAAAAAGGAAGTCAAAAAAGTAATAAGTTCCGATTTTGAATATTACAGCTTTGTATTAAATAAAAATTACATAGGCAACAGCTCCTATATAAAAGATAAGCGGATATTTATAGAAAAATTAAATAATATCAAGCTAAAAGAAGGGTTTATATTTAAGCATTACTGTAAAGGAGGAAGCGGAAGCAGACAATATTTTGCGGATAATAACGGAAAAAAAATTGACGCAATAAGAATAAAAATCAAAGAATGGAAAGAAAAAAAAATAATAAATGGAAATTTATACTGGTTCTTACTTGCAAGCCTATTGGAATCCGCAGATAAAGTTGCAAATACCGCTTCGGTTTATGGGGCATACTTAAAACATATAAAAAAATCGGCTCAAAAAAATTTAATATTAACTCCCGCCGAATACGAAATAACAAATAACAAAAATCAGGTTTTTTATACGGACGGCAACCTATTAATAAAAAAAATTAAAGGATATATCCTTTATCTTGATCCGCCGTATAATTCAAGACAATACGGGGCGAATTATCATATATTAAATACTATTGCAAAATATCATAACTTTATCCCAAAAGGGAAAACAGGACTGCCGAATTATAAAAAATCGAAATATTGCAGTAAAAACCTTGTTAAAAAAGAATTTGAAGAATTAATAAAAAATGCAAATTTCAAATATATTTTTTTAAGCTATAACAACGAAGGGCTTATGTCCGAAAAAGATATAAAAAATATAATGAGCAAATACGGTAGGTTTGATAGAGCTTCCGTAAATTATCAACGCTTTAAAGCGGATAAAGATCAAAATAGAAATCATACCGCAAATCATACCAAAGAGTATCTTTATATATTGGAAAAACAATAAAAAACCCTTGCATAACTTCGTAGCTTGCTCGTTTGCGGCAAGGCGGATAAACTACTTTGTTATCAATCCGAATTTTAATCATTATTTTTTGCGACTAATTTTTTTTAGACATGGGGCGTTTCCTCCGTTTATATTCGATCAAAGAGATGTTCAAAGTTTTCGGCTCTTGTCGCGAGGAAGCAATTTTCGGTAAGCTTTGCGTCAAACAATGCGAACTGTTTGAGAGCGAAGCTTGAGTTTTCGCATTGTTAGCAAAACGTAGCCTAAAATCCGAAGCGACAAGCAAAAAAATGCGCAAACGAACTTGAACGTCTCCTCTTTTCTCCTATAAAAATCATTGAATTTTTTTATAACAAAGCGTAAAGGGAAAAGGATTTATTCCGAATAACAAAACATTTAATTAAAGCGGGTTTATAATGATAAATATTACATTGCCGGACGGCGGCATAAAAGAGTTTGAAAGCACTCCCAAAGGCGCGGACATAGCAAAAAGCATTTCCGAAGGTTTATTTAGAAACTGCGTTGCGGTTGCAATAGATGGCGAAATAAAGGATCTTAATCATAAAATAGAAAAAGATTCCAAAGTAAGGTTAATAACCAAAAAAGATAAAGAAGCCCTTGAAATAATGAGGCACAGCGCGGCGCATGTTATGGCGCATGCAGTTTTAAACCTTTATAAAAATGCTCAACTTACCATAGGTCCTGTAATAAAAGACGGCTTTTTTTACGACATTGACATGGAGCCTTTATCCGAAGAGAATTTTTTAAAAATCGAAGCCGAAATGAAAAAAATCATAAAGGCAAAGCTTCCATTTGTCCGAAAAAAGATTAGCAAAAAAGAGGCGTTGGAATTTTATAAAGAAGAACCATATAAAATCGAGTTAATATCCGATCTTGAAGATGGAACCATAACATTTTACTCTCAGGGAGATTTTACCGACCTTTGCAGAGGTCCTCATGTTCCGCATACTGGATTTATAGAAGCGGTAAAACTTACCAAAGTATCCGGCGCTTATTGGAGAGCGGATCAAAAAAACGCCCAGCTTCAAAGAATATACGGAACCGCATTTTTTTCCAAAAAAGAGCTTAAAGCTTATATAAACTTTCTTGAAGAGGCAAAAAAAAGAAACCATAGAAAAATAGGAGCGGCGTTAGACCTTTTCAGCTTTCATGACGAAGCGCGGGGAATGCCATTTTTTCATGCAAAAGGCATGGAGATTTGGAATACCCTTTTGGATTACTGGAGAAGCGAGCATAAAAAAGCCGGATATATAGAGACAAAAACCCCCCTTATACTAAACCGCAAGCTTTGGGAAAAAAGCGGGCATTGGGAAAACTATAGAGAAAATATGTATGCGACCCAAATAGATGAAGAAGATTATGCAATAAAGCCCATGAACTGCCCGGGGGGAATGCTTCTTTACGGATTAAAACCCTATTCTTATAAAGACCTTCCTATAAGAGCGGCGGAAATAGGACTTGTTCACAGACACGAATTAAGCGGAGTATTATCCGGTTTATTTAGGGTAAGGGCGTTTCATCAAGACGATGCTCACATATTTATGACAAAAGCCCAAATACAGGATGAAATTTTAAAAGTGTTGCGCTTTGCGGAAAAAATATATTCGACATTCGGTTTGGGTTTTCATCTCGAACTTTCCACAAGACCGGAAAAATCAATAGGAACCGACGAACAATGGGAAACCGCTACAAACGGATTGGAAGCCGCTTTAAAAATATATAACAAAGAATATAAAATTAAT
The DNA here is from genome assembly GCA_029939135.1 of Desulfobacterales bacterium. Classification (GTDB taxonomy): domain Bacteria; phylum Desulfobacterota; class Desulfobacteria; order Desulfobacterales; family JAFDMD01; genus JAFDMD01. Next base: position 8,041 of record JAOZTP010000014.1, on the reverse strand, counting down.
GAAAATGACGGCGCATTTTACGGACCCAAAATAGACATGCACATAGAAGACGCTTTGGGCAGAACATGGCAATGCGGAACAATACAGCTTGATATGTCTTTGCCGGAAAGATTTGATCTTAATTACATAGATAACAACAACAAAAAAGTAAGACCGATAATGATACACAGGGTAATTTACGGCTCTGTGGAAAGATTTTTCGGAATACTTGTAGAGCATTTCGCCGGCAAATTTCCACTTTGGCTGTCTCCCGTTCAAATCATAATTCTTCCTATAAACGACGAAATAATCCCTTATGCCGAAAAAATTAAAGAAGAATTTGAAAACAAAAATCTTAAAGTTGAAATAGACAAACGAACCGAAAGTCTTAATAAAAAAGTAAGAGACGCCCAAATAAATAAAATTCCTCTTATAGTAACCATAGGAGCAAAAGAAAAAGAGGCGAACACTCTATCCATCCGAACCCTTGACGGCAAAGTAAAATACGGAGTAATCAAAAAGGAATTTATCGATAAAGTAATCAATAATATTTCCTCAAAAAATTTGAAACTTGAAATTTTTTAGAGTTATTGATAAAAATTCAAAGCTTATTTTTTGAAAAAAGTCTTTTTTTGATCGTTTTCATTCGGTTTTTTTTCAAAAATCGAATAGAATTATAACGTTTAAACAATATATTTAATAACAAAAAAGAATGCTTATAAAAAGGTAAGGGAAATAATTAGACGCAAAAAATAATGAGTAAATTTTCGTTGGATGACAAAGCGGTTTGTTCGTTTGCAAAGCGAAAATTTTTTTAGCCGCAAACGGGCAAAATACAAAGTTGTCCAACAAAAATTTAAACGGAGGCTAACGCTATCAAGATGACCACTAATAAAAACCAGATTATAATAAACGGCAACAATTTCTCTTTTGAACAAGGGGAAACGATTCTTAACGTAGCAAGAAAAAATGACATCGACATACCTACTCTTTGCGAATTAAAAGGAGCCTCGCCTACCGGAGCATGCAGAATCTGCGTAGTTGAGGTAAAAGGGGCAAAAGCGCTTATGACGGCATGCTCTACTCCCGTCGCAAACGGCATGGATGTTATGACTGAATCCCCTGATGTAATATCTTCGAGAAAAGAGACTTTAAACCTTCTTTTGGCTTCCGGAAATCATAATTGCGCCATATCCGGAGCTAAAGATTGGACCCGCTTCCAATTAAACGTTTGCAAAGAGGAGGATAATAACGAAGAATTATGCCCTTCTTGGGGAGAATGCAAACTTCAGGATTTATGCTTTAGCTATCAGGCTACAGGCGGACAATATCAACAGAATAGAACAAAATATCCCGCAGAACTTGCAAACCCATTTATAATAAGAGATTTTTCCCGATGCATACTATGCGGAAGATGCGTTCAGGCTTGCAACGAAATACAGGTAAATGAAGCTATAAATTTCGGATATAGAGGATCAGACACAAAAATCGTAGCGGCGGGAGACAGACCTTTAAAAGATTCCGACTGCGTATTTTGCGGAGAATGTGTTCAAGCCTGCCCCGTAGGCGCGCTTGTAGAAAAGAATGCCCGTTATACCGCAAGACCTTGGAAAACCGAAAAAATAAAAACCACATGCACATACTGCGGCGTAGGCTGTCAAATATTTTTGCATATACGAAATAATAAAATAATAAAAGTAACCGGCGACGCAACGTCCTCTCCTAACTACGGCAGTTTATGCGTAAAAGGAAGATTCGGTTTTGATTTTGTAAATTCTTCCGAAAGACTCTCCTCCCCCTTGATAAGAAAAGACGGAGAATTAAAAGAGGCGACATGGGCGGAAGCCTTAAACCTTATAGCTAATAAATTCTCCGAAATAAAAGAAAACTACGGCGGAGACAGTATCGGAGTTTTAACATCCGCAAGAATTACAAACGAAGAAAACTACATTGCAAACAAATTTACGCGGGCGGTTTTAAACACCAACAACATAGATCATTGCGCTCGTCTCTGACATTCCTCCACCGTAGCCGGTCTGGCTGCAGCATTCGGAAGCGGAGCAATGACAAATACCATAGCCGATATTGAAAAAGCGGACGTAATACTTGTAACAGGCTCCAACACTACCGAAAATCATCCGGTAATATCCTCCTTTATTAAGCGAGCCGTAAAATTTAAAAATAAAAAGCTTATAGTAATAGATCCGCGAAAAATCAAACTTGCGGAATTTGCGGATATATGGATAAGACCCGCATTAGGCGCAGACGTAGCTTGGATAAACGGTTTAATGCATGTTATTATAAAAGAGGATATTTACGATAAAAAATTTGTAGAGGAAAGAACAGTAGGGTTTGAACAAATAAAAGAGATGACCGCAAAATTTACTCCTGAATATGTTGAAAAAATAACCGAAATTCCGGCGGATAAAATTATAGAAACAGCCCGTCTTTATGCAGGCGCAAAAGCAGGTTCCATACTTTACTGTATGGGCATTACCCAGCATACCACAGGCACGGATAACGTAAAATCTTTGGCAAATCTTGCAATGCTATGCGGCAATCTCGGCATAGAAGGCGGGGGCGTAAATCCTTTAAGAGGGCAAAACAACGTTCAGGGCGCATGCGACATGGGAGGCTTGCCGGACGTTTATTCCGGCTATCAAAAAGTAATGCTTCCAGAAATGCGCAAAAAAATGGAAGCCGCTTGGGATGTTCCTGTTTTGCCGGATAAACCCGGATTAAAAGCGACCGAAATGATACCGAAAGCACATACTGGAGAGTTAAAAGCCTTATATGTAATAGGAGAAAATCCGCTTGTATCGGATCCGGATTTAAACCATGCAAAAAAATGTATTGAAAAACTTGATTTTATGGTTGTTCAAGACATATTTTTAACAGAAACCGCAAAAATTGCGGACGTAGTTTTACCGTCAAAATGTTTTGCGGAAAAAGAAGGGACGTTCAGCAATACGGAAAGAAAAATACAAAGAGTCCGAAAAGCGATTGAAGCTCCCGTGCAGGCAAAAGAGGATTGGCAAATAATATCCGAAATAGCGGGTAAAATGAACTACTCCATGCGTTACGAAAATGCCGAAGAAATAATGAAGGAAATAGCCTCAGTTACCCCTTCTTACGGCGGCATAACATATGATAGATTAGAAAAAGAGGGCGGCATACATTGGCCATGTCCGAATACGGAGCATCCCGGAACCCCCATTTTACATGTAGGAGCGTTTCCAATAGGAAAAGGGGTATTTAACCCAATAGATTATATTGAGCCTGCGGAAAAAACGGATGAAGAATATCCTGTGTATCTAACTACAGGGCGCGTAATATATCATTATCATACAGGCACAATGACAATGAAAAGCGAAGGGCTAAACGAAAGAGCGCCGGAATGCTTTGTAGAAATAACAAATGAGGACGCCGAAAAATACAAGTTAATAGAAGGCGTAAAAGTTAGCATAGCCTCAAGACGCGGAGAGATTAACGCCATAGTGAAAATATCGAAAAAAGCGGTATCAGGAACCGTATTTATACCGTTTCACTTTGCAAATGCGGCGGCAAACACCCTTACAAACGGGGCTTTGGATCCTATATCCAAAATACCGGAATTTAAAGTATGCGCCGTAAAACTTTCGCCGCTTTAGAAGGAGATATTATAAGTATGTCCAAAAAAGCACTGATAATACAGCCATTTAGTTCTGAATTCGAAGTTTCTTACTCTTTGATAAAAGACGCTGTAAGAGTTATCTCCAGTAAGCTTGAAGGTAATGATATTGAGATTAATAGAATAGATAAGACCTTTCCCTTTGATTCGGTGAGGAGTATTATTGAAGTAATATATGACAACCTTGAAAATGTAGATTTAATTATTTGTGATGTATCAAACGCTAATCCAAACGTTATGTATGAGCTTGGCTATGCACATGGTATTAAAAAACCGGTTATTCTGATTTCCCGAGGATATGATTTAAATCTAAAAAGAAATGAAGGATTCGTACATAATTTGGCAAGGATAATAGATGACGCACTAAAAAATCCTTATGACTATAGTACACCTAAAGCAGAGACTCCTAAAAATAAAGTTTTTATAAGCTATAGCCATCAAGATCGAAGTTTTTTTGACCGTCTAATGATTCATTTGCGCCCTCTTAAAAAACAGGGAGCTATTGATCTTTGGGTTGATACTCAACTCCAACCCGGTGATAAATGGGAGAATGAAATTAAAGAAGCTCTAAAGATAGCGCAAGTAGCTATTCTTTTGATATCTGCCGACTTTCTTGCCTCTGATTTTATAGTTGACAATGAATTACCCCCTATTCTGTCGAATGCTAAGATGAAAGGCACAAAGATTATACCAGTAATCTTAAAGCCTTGTCGATTTAATCGGGATAAAAATCTTAGCGTATTTACGGCGATAAATGATCCATGTAGTCCGCTATCTACTTTACCTGAATGTAAACAAGAACGAATATATGATGATATATCAAAGTGTGTAGAAAAATGTTCGTAAACAAATGTTATACAATGACGCAAGCGGCTCGGCATCTGTCGGATATGCTTAATCTTGTCGAGCAAGAACGCTCCGTATAAATAGTAAAGAATAAAAAATAATGAATTACGCAAATCAGATTAAAAAGCTGTTACGCGCGTAGCCAGACTTGGCTGGCAAGGTAAAAATTCGAGACGAAGCCCTATTTTTTGATAAATGCATAGAGATTACAAACAACTTTGCAAAATTGCCGAACATATTAGCGCATATGTGCAAAATTTGTATAAAAGTTTGTCCGTTTAGCAGGAAGCCGAAAATAAAAAAAAAGTAACGCAACATAATCGTGTTTTTAACGTTGCGGCTTAAAACGCGGAGCAGGATAATATATTCGCCCGTCGCCCGAATAACTTATTTGCAAATTGAAAGCGAAAGCCGTTTTGTTTTTTATCTTTTTATTGTTTTGGAAAAAAGATTTATTATAATAATCCCAACAATTATAAAGGCGATTCCTATAATAGCGGGCAAATCAGGAATCTCCTTATACAAAAATATCCCCGCCAAAGTAACCAATACAATTCCCAAACCGGACCAAAGCGCATAAGTTACTCCTACCGGAATAGTTCTTAAAATCAGCGTAAAAAAATAAAACGCCGCCGCATATCCTATTATCACAATTAAACTCGGAAAAAATTTTGTAAATTCTTCGGACGCCTTTAACGCGCTTGTAGCGACTACTTCCGAAATTACGGCTATTGCGAGATAAAAATATGCCATTTTATATCCTTGTTAAGTTAGAATCAATTAAAGTAAAAAAGGTTTTGTATAATAAGCCCCGATGGCTATTTGCCAGCTACAATAACAATCTCCGCCAAATTCTGCTTAAGAGAGCCGCCTCTAACGTCCCCATATAATTCTTTAACTATAAAACCGCTTTGCTCAAACTCCTTTTTTAAGAAATCTTCTCTAAAATATTGTAGCCAGTTATATATCTCCCGTTTTCCGGTCCCCTCGCTTATAGTATATTTATCAAGTATTACCCGTTCCTTATAATATTTAAACGTATTAACAAAACAGTAATAGGCTTTATCTGACCCAAAACCGTTTAATTGGTTAAGTTCATAATAGGCGATTTCTTCTCTTGTATCAAAGCTATTAAGAGAATACACGTCAAGTAATACAAAGCCGTTATGCCGTTTTTCTTGCATACCGCAAAGAATTTTCCGAAAAATCAATACCGATAACAACCGCCCCTTGTTCCGCCAAACCGATTGTATATAATCCGGGTCCGCAACCGAAATCGGCAATCTTTACCCCTGTGCCGACTTTAAAGCGGGAAATAATCCATTTTAATGAAAATTTAATAAACTTTCTGTTTCGAGCCGACATCTCAATAGATTCATTTAAGTGATGCTTAAGCATCTGTTTTGAGGTATGCTCGTTTGTCCATAGTTTATCCGCCGTATAAAATTGAAACGGCTTGTGGCGAAAACTCGGAATTTAGGCTATCATATTGCGCTATCTTTACAAGCATAGAATTATGCGCCCTTTTGTTGCATAATACTTTGATCTGCCGAAAATTTTATTGCCAAATAATATTATGTTAATTATAAAAAATGACAACAAGCGCATAGCCGATATAGCCAGATAAACGCTCTTTATTAACAATATTTAATCGCAAAAATAAATAATTAAATTCGCTGTATAACAAAGGAGATTATAATGTATAACCCGAAAGATAAAATTCCGAGAACGGAGATCAAAAGTAGAATAAAAAAATTTCAGGCTTATCTTATAAAAAACAATATAGATGCGGGCTTAATCCTTCAGAATACTGATCTTTATTATTTTGCGGGAACAATTCAACAGGCGCATCTTTATATACCGGCTTATGGAGCCCCTATACTAATGGTTAAAAGAAATTTCAAAAGAGCCGTTTCGGAAACCGGCATAGAAAAAGTCGTTTCTTTATCAGGTTTAAAAGATTTTTTTTCCATATTAAGCAAACAGGGTTATCCTACTCCTAAAACCATAGGAATGGAATTAGATGTAATTACGGCGGAGATGCATCTTAACTATAAAAAATTTTTCGATAAAATAAAGATTATCAATATATCCTATTATATCCGTTTTATCCGCGCCGTAAAATCGGAATACGAAATTACCATAATAAAAAAAGCCTGCGAATTATCCGATAAAAGCGTATCTTATGCAGCGGAATTATTAAAAGAAGGGGTTTCCGAAATAGAGTTTGCGGCGGAAATTGAATCTTATATGAGAAAGCTGGGACATCAGGGAGTAGTAAGGATGAGGCTTTGGGGAAACGAACTCTTTTACGGGCATATCCTATCCGGCGCATCCGGCGGTGTTCCTACATATCTTGCATCCCCTACAGGAGGAACCGGTTTAAATCCCGCAATCGCTCAGGGAGCCTCTTTTAAAAACATCGTAAAAAACGAACCTATAGTAGTAGATTATGTTTTTGCATACAAAGGTTATTTGGCGGATCAAACGCGTATTTTATCTATCGGAAAACTGCCGGACAAGCTTATTAAAGCCCACAATGCAATGTTAAATATTGAGGCTTTGATAAAAAAAGAGTCGAAAACAGGGGCTATTGCAGATCATATTTATAATATGGCGCTTCAAAAAGCTGAAGATCTCGGCTTTAAAAATAATTTTATGGGAGCCGATGCTGATAGAGTTGCTTTTGTAGGGCACGGAATAGGATTGGAATTGGATGAATATCCTTTTTTGGCAAAAGGACAAAAAATGCCTTTGGAAAAAAACATGATAATAGCAATCGAGCCTAAAGCTGTATTCGAAAATATAGGAGCCGTAGGAATTGAAAACACCTGCATTGTTGCAAAGGAGGGTTTGGTATCTTTGACCAATTCGGATAAAAATATTTTTAATTTGCAAAAACTATAAGATTAGAACTTATTTTACAATCGGCAAAAGCAGTTACGCAAAAAAAATCAACATATCAGGGCTTAAATATAAACAGAGGAAAGCCCATTATTAAATAAAATTAACTGGAAAAAATAATAATTGTAATTTCGGTAGACAACAAAGTGGTTTGTTCGAGTTTAAGGCGGATAACGTTTTTTAACCGCAGGAATACTTATGTATTTCGAGGATTAAAAAACGTTATCCAACGCAAAAATCGAGCAAACTGCGCAGTTATCTACCGATATTTAATCTCCGATATTAAATATCGCATGGTTAATACCTACGTTTGTTTCATATTTTTCGATTGTTATAGCAGTGCTTTTTTTAGGCTCAGTTGATACAATCTTATATGGAAGCAGATAATCTTTGACTTTTTTGTAATCTTTAATCTCTATATCTTTTCTGTTTTCCTTTATTTTAATTATAGATATATCCTTTTTATCAACAGTAACGCTGGTATTATCTTTTAATATTATTATATCATGTTGATTGTTCGAGATATATTTTTTTATATTTTCGGATCTTATGCCAGCGTTTCCGCTCATAAGAGTAATCAGTCTTGCTATATTTATGGGAAGCTCCGCTACAATTTTCTTTCCTTTTATCTTTTTTTTATAT
>JAOZTP010000200.1 GCA_029939135.1 Desulfobacterales bacterium | reverse complement strand
AACCTTTTCCAAAGCGAAAAAAATCTCTCATTTATGCTTCCCTCCCTAATATTTTTTTGCTTATGGACGCGGCAAAATTGTTGATTTCATCTTTAAGCGATTTCCTTACGATGTCGGCGTCTTTTTTGATTTTCCGCTTTATCGCTTCGATATCAGCGCCGGCTTTTTTATTTATTTCAGCAAAAATTTTTCTTTCTTCGCTTTCGGCTTTCGCAATCATAGCTTCTTTTTCTTTTAATCCTTTTGCTCTCGCTTCTTTAATTTTTTGTTCGAAAGCTTCCTCTTTTTCTTTTACGCTGCCAATCAATGTTTCAATATCGTTTGAAAATCCGTCAATCCTCTCTTTTCTTTTGATTATAATGTTTCGTATCGGTTTAAACATAACAATGTTCAAAAGCAAAACAAGAAGGATAAAATTGATTAGTTGGATTAAAACAGATGCGTCGGGCAAAACGCTTATGCCTCCGCCCGAACAAAAAGCAGATTTTCCGAATATTGCCGATAAAAATAAAAACGTAATGATTCCTGATGTAAAATTTTGCCTTAATGTTTTTAAATTCATTACTCCTCCGTCTCCTCCGTTTTAAATAATAGACTGCCCTATTAAATTAAAAAATAGTATCTGTCAAAGGTTTTTTGTCTCTTTTTGAGTTTCATCTTTTTTTGAATTGGAAGTCGATATTTTATTTGTAAGCTTATTTGTAAGCATTGTTTTATCTTCTTTCCCATTATCCAATAGTATAGGGGTTGGAACCGTAGAACAGTTTCCGTTAAATACCGCTCCCGACGCAATCGAAATTATAGGCGCATCCATATCTCCGTCAACTTTTCCCGGAGGATATATTTCTATTTTCTTTTTTGCCGAAATACGACCTTTCACGGCGCCCATTATAATGGCGGAATCAACTTTTAACTCCGCTTCTATTTTTGCCGTTTCTCCTACTATCACTGTCCCCGCGCCTTCTCCAGAGCTTAGAATATCCCCTTTTACCTTTCCGTCCAATCTTATTGTTCCGGCGAATTTGATCATGCCTTCGATAACGGTATCGGGACATAAAAAGGTGGTAATTACGTCATGCTTCCCTTTTCCGCTTCCTTTATTAAAAAATTTTACCATTTATAACCTCGCCCGCCTTTTTTCTGTTTAAATGTTTTTAATAACGAAATGTTTCCTCTGTTTATAATTAAAATATAAAAAATACACAGATACAAATTTGCAAAGCATAGGTCAATATTTAAATAAAAACCTTTTTTCTTTTTTTCACTCATGCATAAAGCCGCGCATGCTCACATTAAAGAGGATTCCTACGCCTATCATTACGGTTATGACCGAAGAACCGCCATAGCTTATAAAGGGCAAAGGTATTCCTACAACGGGCATTAACCCCATAGTCATTCCGATATTAACCACAACCTGCCATGTTATCATTGTTATTACTCCAATGCACAATATAGCTCCGAAACTATCTCTGCAGGAATAAGCTATATTAATTCCCCAAAATATCAGTAAAAGAAATAAAAAAAGTATTGCAAGAGAGCCTATAAAACCCCATTCTTCCGCAATAACAGAAAATATAAAATCGGTATGATGTTCCGGAAGAAATAAAAGAGCATTTTGTTTGCCTCCCATAAATCCTTTTCCTGTAAGCATGCCGGAGCCTATAGCTATTTTGGATTGGATTATATGGTAACCTGTCCCCAGAGGGTCTCGCTCTGGAGATAAAAATGTAAGAACTCTTAATTTCTGATAATCTTTCAAAAAAAACCAGATGATAGGGCTGATTATAGAACCGGCTACGGCAAGAATTGTAAATGTTTTTTTCTCTATCTTTACAAAAAGGGTCATAGAACCCGCTATAAGAAATAAAAGCATAGCTGTTCCAAGATCCGGCTGACGGGCTATTAAAAGAAAGGGCAATAGAGTTAGCGCTAAAGGCTTTGCGAGTTTGCCGAAACTAAGCCCTTGAGAATCGAAATTTTTGGCATAATATTTTGCAAGCGGTATTATTAAGCCTATTTTGGCAAATTCGGAAGGTTGTAAAGAAAAAAAACCGAAGCTTATCCATCGTCTTGCTCCAGCAACATGTTTGCCGAATATAAAAACGCATATTAATAATATAATAGATAATCCGT
>JAOZTP010000101.1 GCA_029939135.1 Desulfobacterales bacterium | reverse complement strand
TCCGTATATTCGCTCCTGTAATATGCATATATTATTTCTGTTTATATAGTCAAACAGATCGAAAAAAACCTGCTCGCATTCAGATGCTTTATCAATAGATTTATTAATAGCAACGGTTATATAATGCTTTATCCAATCTTTATTTTCCTGCTTTATATCGTAAATGGAAGCGGCTTTTTTCATAATTTTATTTTATTTCCAATAAGTTTACATTTTCATTCTAATCATAACGCTTTTTTTTATATTCGATTTGAAGGCGTTAAAAGTTTATTTGACAAGCGAAAAACAAAAAGCGAGGCAAACAAACTTGAATCTCTCCTTTATTTTTTTCAATAACGGGCGTTTTTCGGTTAGAAAAAAAACCTATTCTATGCTTTTTGCGCATCTAAACCCAAGAGCAAAATATCTGTATTCCGGCTCATATTCTTTTTTAAAAGAGGGCATAACCGAACTCGGATACGATTCCGAGCCTCCCCCTTTAATGATTTTTTTTAAGCTTTCGGAATCGGAATCGTCTGCGGTCCATTCCCATACATTGCCGGACATGTTATAAACTCCGTAAGGGCTTGCGCCGCTATGGTATGAATTAATCGGAGCCGAATATATGTAACCGTCTCGCTCCCCTTTCCATTCGTAGCCTCCGCTATTGCAATTTTCAAAAACCCATTTGTCGCCCCAAGGCCATAAGTTGCCTCTTGTTCCTCTTGCAGCTTTTTCCCATTCTTTTTGGGTCGGAAGTTTTTTGCCAGCCCATTTTGCATAAGCGTAAGCATCATACCAGTCTATTCCTACTACGGGATGATTATCTTGTATAAAGGTAGTTTTATCAAATTTTTGCAATTGAGCTATGCCTGTTTCTTGTAAAAGATCGGGGCTAAATTTTTTCCAATATCTTGGAGTATGATTTTTATCTTGCGGCTGATTCGGATGTCGAACGCTTTTATCCGAATTTTTACTTACCCATTCTAAAAATTTTTTGTATCGGGAGTTTGAAACCTCATACTTATCTATGTAAAAAGCTTGGATATATTCTGTTTTTTTTGTTTCGTCGTCTCCTATTATGCAATCGCCTTTATTGATTAAAATCATAACGGAGCCGTCTTTTGCGGTTATTTTTTTCGGTATATCTCCAGCGTTAGATACTCCTATTAACATGACAAGCGCCAATAAAACCGTATATATTATTTTTTTCATTCTTCTCTTTCTTTATAACTGTTTTTGATTTCAATAGATTTTTATAAAATATAATAATATTGTTCGATAATCTTTTTATTTTTATCAAGAGTTTTGTATATAGCTTTGATTTGCCCGTTTTTCAATATTAATTTTCTTATTATAGTTAAAAATTAGGCTAATTTTGAGGTAAAAAAGAAGTTTTTCTTCCATGCAAGCTAATATGGGTTTCCAGATATCTTAAATCTTCTATGCTGTTAACGCCCATAAATTCAACGCTTTCATCTTTTATAAAGGCTCCGATCTTTTTCTTCTCTTTATACCCAATACCTATTATATCGGTAAGATAAAATTCTTTCTGAACGTTATTTGATTTTATTTGAAAGATATAATCGGATAGAAGCTTTTTACTTATGCAATATATGCCGGAATTAATAAGATTGATTTTTTTCTGCTCCGAAGTAGCGTCCGCCTCCTCTACAATTGCAGAAAGTTCGATATCGGAATGTATAATTAATCTGCCGTATCCGGTTGGTTTTTTTACTTTAACGCCTAATACCGTAATATCCGAGCGCTTTGAATTATGGTAATTAATAAAATCTAAAATAGTGGGAGTTTTTAAAAGCGGAACGTCTCCGTATAGGATAACAACATTTTCAATATTATCGGAAAGGTAATCAACGGCGCACAGAACGGCATGACCTGTTCCTAATTGTTTTTCCTGATATGCAAATTGGATGTTGTATTTTTTTTTCCCATATTTTTGAGAGACTGTTTTTTTTACTTCTTCGCCTTTATATCCTATAACGATTATGATATCTGATCCGACCGAATTTATTGCGGCATCGCATACAGACATTATCATAGGAGTATTATGTATTTTGTGAAGAACTTTAGGTAGGTCGGAACCCATGCGCTTGCCAAGTCCGGCGGCTAATATAATTGCCGCGGTTTTTTTTATTTTATTGTTATCCATTATGCCCCCGCTTAAAAGGGTATTTAGCGCATAGGAATAATATTGGGAAAGGGAAGATTATAAAGATATAGGAAGGCTTTTAAAAAACCTTCCTATATCTAATAAATTTTTAACGAATAACTATCGGGTTTGCGCCAAGTTAATTCTATTTATAGCTCTTTGTAAAGCCGATTTAGCTCTGATAAAATCAATATCGCCTTTTTCAGCGTCTTCAAGGCGTTTTAAAGCTCTTTCTTTCGCTTTTTCGGCGCGGCTCATATCTATGTCGCGCCTTCTTTCGGCAGATTCCGCTAATATGGTAACTTTATCGGGTAAAGCTTCGGCAAAACCGTCGTTTACGAATATGTATCTTTCTTTGCCATCAACGTCTTTATAAATAATTGCTCCTGTTTTAAGAGCCGTTAAAAAAGGAGTATGACCGACAAGTACTCCGAATTCTCCTAATACGCCAGGCGCCATTACGATTTGAACATCTTCGCTCACAACTTTTTTTGCCGGAGTAACGATTTCCAATCTGATATTTTCAGTCATTTTAAACTCCCGATGCGAATTATTTATTTTCTTCTTTTAAAGCGTTAGCTTCCTCAATAACATCTTCTATGCCGCCAGCCATATAAAAACAACGTTCCGGAATTTCATCATGCTTACCGTCGCATATTGCTTTAAACGCTCGAACGGTATCCTCTATTTTAACATATTTTCCCGCTCTGCCAGTGAAAACTTCGGCGACATGGAAAGGCTGAGACAAGAATCTTTGCACTTTTCTTGCTCTTGTAACGGTCAGCTTATCCTCGTCGGAAAGCTCATCAATACCCAATATGGCTATGATGTCTTGAAGCTCTTTATATTTTTGCAAAACCATCTGAACTTCTCTCGCTACATTGTAATGCTCTTCGCCTATGTAGTTTGCATCAAGAATTCGAGATGTGGAATCAAGCGGATCAACCGAAGGATAGATTCCAAGTTCCGCTATTTGTCTTGAAAGAACAACAGTTCCGTCAAGGTGAGCAAATGTGGTTGCTGGAGCGGGGTCGGTTAAATCGTCCGCAGGCACATATACGCATTGAACCGCCGTAATCGAGCCTTTGTCCGTAGATGTAATTCTTTCTTGAAGTCCGCCCAAGTCAACAGCCAAAGTGGGTTGATAACCAACGGCGGAAGGCATTCTTCCAAGAAGCGCGGACACTTCCGATCCTGCTTGAGTAAAACGGAATATATTATCTATAAAGAGAAGAACGTCCTGCCCTTCCTGATCTCTGAAGTATTCCGCAACAGTCAAGCCAGAAAGCGCGACTCTTGCTCGTGCTCCTGGAGGCTCTGTCATCTGTCCATATACAAGCGCAGCTTTTGGAAGCACTCCGGAATCTTTCATTTCATGGTAGAGATCGTTTCCTTCGCGGGTTCTTTCTCCAACGCCTGCGAAAACGGATATTCCGCCATGCTGCATAGCAATGTTGTTAACCATTTCCATCATAATAACTGTCTTGCCAACGCCTGCGCCTCCAAAAAGTCCCATTTTTCCGCCTCTTGGAAATGGCACTAACAGGTCTATAACCTTAATGCCTGTTTCCAATACGGTTACGCTGGTATCCTGCTCCGTAAATTTCGGAGCGGGTCTATGTATCGGGCTTGTTTTTTCCTGACTTACTGGACCTAATCCGTCAACCGGTTTGCCCACAACGTTAAGAACGCGGCCTAATGCGGCTTTGCCTACGGGCATTTTTATTGGTTGTTCCGTATTTTTTACCGGCATTCCGCGAACCAAACCGTCTGTTACATCCATAGCAATGGTTCTAACTACGTTATCTCCAAGATGCTGAGCTACTTCAACTACCAGGTTGTCAGGTTCGTCGCTGATGGCGGTATTGCTGATTAATAGCGCCGTAAGTATTTCGGGCAAATGCCCTTGTTCAAATTCCACGTCAACTACAGGTCCCATGACCTGAACTATTTTTCCTGTGTTTCCTTCCATCTATAGTTCTCCTCCTTAATAAAAAACTATGTGGCTGATTATCCCTTAAGGGCTTCCGCTCCGCCTACTATATCCATTAACTCCGCCGTAATCGCCGCTTGTCTCGCTTTATTGTATGCCAATGTTAAAGTCTGTATCATATCGTTACATGCAATTGTAGCGTTATTCATTGCCGTCATTCTGGCGGCATGTTCGCATGCAGAAGTTTCCAATAATGCACTATGTATTTGGACAAAGATGCTTTTCGGAAGCATTACGTCCAAAAGTTCATTTACAGACGGCTCGCAAATATGCTCCGCCAAAAAGGGTTTATTTTCCTCGTCTGCCTCTTCCTTTTTTTCCAAAGGCGGTATGGGCAATATCTGTTTTATAACGGGCTGTTGTTTAGCGACGCTTATAAACTCCGGATAAACAATGTAAACTTCGTCATACTTAGAGTCTATAAAATCATCTATAAGCTTCTGCCCCGCATTCGCTGCAACCGAAAAATCGAATCTGGAACCGACTATGCCTATATATTCATAATCTATTTTTTTATCTCGGCTTTTGCACCAACCATTCCCTTTTTTGCCAAAAGCCGTAAATGAAATTTTTTTATCTGTTTCCGGTTTTTCAATTAATTGCTCTGCCTTATTTATAAGATTCATATTAAAACCGCCGCACAGTCCTCTATCTGAAGTAAATAAAACAATATTTATTTTTTTCACTTCCTCTTTCGGCGCGAGTAAAAGATTTTTTTGTTCGGACTTTTCGGCAAGGCTACCTAAAACTTCTGCAAACTTATCGGCATAAGGTTTAAAGCCATCCATATCTCGCTGCGCCCCTTTTAGTCTGGAAGCGGCAACCATGTTCATAGCTTTGGTAATCTGTTTGGTTTTTTTAACCGCGCCTATTTTTATCTGGACATCTTTTAACGTAGCCATTTATATTAACGCCCTTTTAATATATGAGTTCAAATTATAATCCATGAGCCTCAAATTCTTTACCATATTCTGTCAAAGCTTGATTCATAAGCTTTTTGATCTCGTCGGTTATCTCTTTTTTATCGGCAAGATCGGTAAATATGTTGGAATATCTATCTTCGATAAATCTATACATGCCTTCCTCGTAACTTGCAACGGATGATACTGGGAAATTATCAAGATACCCGTTTGTTCCGGCAAAAAGTATTGTTACCTGTTTTTCCATTGACAAAGGCTGATACTGAGACTGTTTTAATATTTCGATAAGTCTTTCTCCCCTTGTAAGCTGGGCTTGGGTAGCTTTATCAAGGTCGCTTCCGAAAGCCGCAAAAGCTTCAAGCTCTCTATACTGAGCCATATCAAGACGCAATGTTCCGGCTACCTGTTTCATAGCTTTTGTCTGCGCGGCTCCTCCTACTCGAGATACGGAAAGCCCTACGTTGATCGCAGGTCTTATTCCCGCAAAAAACAGTTTGGGTTCAAGATATATTTGCCCGTCTGTAATCGATATAACGTTTGTAGGTATATAAGCGGAAACGTCTCCGGCTTGGGTTTCTATAATTGGCAGCGCCGTAAGGGAGCCGCCTCCGAGTTTGTCGTTTAATTTGGAAGCTCTTTCCAAAAGTCTTGAATGGTTGTAGAATATGTCTCCGGGGAAAGCCTCGCGTCCTGGAGGACGTCTTAAAAGAAGCGAAACCTGCCGATATGAAACGGCTTGTTTGGAAAGATCATCGTAGATTATAAGAGCATGCTGCCCTTTTTTCATGAAGTATTCGCCCATAGCGCATCCCGCATAAGGAGCAATATACTGCAAGGTTGCAGGATCGCTCGCGCAGGCGGCAACCACGGTAGTATATTCCATAGCGCCGTATTTTTCCAATGTAGCGACTATCTGAGCAACCGTAGATTTTTTCTGACCGCAGGCGACATATATGCAATATACGTCCTGCCCTTTTTGACTAAGAATAGAATCTATAGCTATTGCGGTTTTTCCTATTTGGCGGTCTCCAATTATAAGTTCTCGTTGTCCTCTGCCTACAGGAGTCATTGCATCTATCGCTTTTATTCCCGTAAGCATTGGCTCATGAACGCTTTTACGGTCAATAACGCCGGGAGCCATCACCTCTATTTTACTGGACTCTTTTGATTCAATGGGTCCTTTTCCGTCGATAGGTTCGCCAACGGCTGTTACTACGCGTCCTAATACCGCCTCGCCCACAGGAACTTGGGCAATTCTTCCCGTGCGTTTAACGATGTCTCCCTCTTTTAGCTTGGAATCGTCGCCCATAATGGCAACTCCCACATTATCCTCTTCAAGGTTTAAAACAAGACCGAATACGCCTCCCGGAAATTCCACCAATTCAAGAGCCATGACATTTTGAAGCCCATAGACTTTTGATATGCCGTCGCCTACGGATAGAATGATACCGGTCTCGCTTAATTCTATCTTCTTTTCATAGTCCTTGATCTGATCTTTAATTATTTGACTTATTTCTTCAGCTTTTATTTCCATTATACACTCTCACCCCTTTTAAAGATTCTTTCATGTTGAGCAACTGCGTTTTGATGCTGCCGTCCAAAACAAAATCGCCTATTTTTGTAATTATGCCTCCGATCAGGCTTCGATCCTGCTTGACTTCCAATCTGATATTTTTACCTGTCTTTTTTGAAAGAACCGCTCTAATTTTTTCTATAGTTTCAGATGAAAGTTCCGAAGCCGAAAACAGAGTTGCATGAGCGACGCCTTTAAGCTCGTCGCATAATTTCCGATATGTTTCGTCAATGACGCTTACAAATTTCATTCTTCCTTTATCAAACAAAAGTATTAAAAAAGATTTCATTACGGAAGAAAGTTGTAATTTCTCTATAATTGTTTGTAAGATTTTTTTTCTGCCAGCCGTTTCATATAGAGGATTATTGATAGCTTGCAAAAGCTCCTCCTCTTTTTCAATCAGCTTAACAAAATCGTTTAACTCTTTTTTATAAACTTCCGCTTTATTGTCCTCTTTGCCTATAAGCAAAAGAGCTTTTGCATAACGCCTTGATACCGATAAATTCTTCACTATGCCACCACCTTATTTAAGTATTCGTCAATAAGTCTTTTATGGTCGGCGGGATTAATCTTACTTTTAATAAGTTCTTTCGCCTTTAATAATGATTCTGATACGACTTCTTTTTGAAGTTCTTTTTTAGCTTGGGTAAATTGATAATCAATATTCTTTTTTGCGGCTTCTTCCATTTTTTTTGCAGTCTCGTCCGCCTGTTTTAATATTCTTATTTTAGCGTCTTCTCCCTGCTTTAGGTAACCGCCGATTATGCTTTCGGCTTCCTTATTTATATTTGCAAACTTTTTGTCATAATCTGCAGCCTCTTTTAAAACTTTTTCTTTTTTTTCTTCCAAATCGGTTAAGCGCTCTTTTATTCCGTCAATTCTTGATCTTAAAGCGGCAGCAGCCGGTTTTTTCACAATATAAAAAAGAGCGATAGCCAAAACCGCAAAATTCATTACTCTGTATGTATCTGTCGCAATCCATCCTACGGTTTCTCCATGTTCTCCGCCCGAAGAGGCGAAAGAAACGACGATAAAAATAAAATATAGAAAGAAGGTAAAAAATAAAACTTTACAACCTTTTCCAAAGCGAAAAAAATCTCTCATTTATGCTTCCCTCCCTAATATTTT
>JAOZTP010000013.1:24220-25786 GCA_029939135.1 Desulfobacterales bacterium | reverse complement strand
TCTAAAAAAATGAAACCCGAAGAATTTATCTCATCTTTGGAAAAAGATAAATATAATATTAAATCTTCCGAATTTGTTTGTCCTAATATAGGCGATAATGACTTCGGACATTTTGTAGTGAAATTAAACAATCCGTTTTATACGTCTGATTATGCCAAAGAATAAAATATCCGAACCAAACGATCCGCCTCTTGTTCCTTCTACTATAGAACGCGTTGTTGATATATACAAACAAGACTTAAAGTTTAAAACTGAAGAATTATCTTTACATAGAAAAAGAGAAGAAAATCAAAAAGAGATTGCAGAAAAAGCCATAACCGCCAATTTGGAGGAAATCCCTTCATTATTATCCCAACCTTTTATATTTATTTTTTTTTATGCCTTTCTATTATACTTTTTTAGAAGTCCTATATAACATATAGGATATAAACGTCGCTATTGTATAACATGCCCCCATTAAATAAAAAACCGAATTTAAGCCGAATTTATCCGCCATATAACCGGACGCCAAAGCCGCGGTGGAGCCTACTCCGAACATTAGCATAAATAAAACGCCGTATCCGGTTCCGTGTTTATGAACAGGCAGATATACGGAGACTATGTAATTTTGAATGGGCTGAACCGCAAAATAGAAAAAAGCGTAAAGCATGGCGGATAATATAAGGATGATATTTGTAGTAAAGGCTATGGCAAAAACGCAAACGGTTCCGAATAATATGGCTATAAAATATATTTTTTCCGGCGGATATTTATCCGTAAGTTTTCCGGAAACATACTGCCCTATGGCTCCAGATAAAAGGGATAGGGTCGTTATAGAACCGCCTAAAGCGATTTTGTTTGTTTTAATAAAATCAAAATGAACATTTTCTCCCATGTATATGGGTAAAAAGGTCATTATTCCTCTGTAGGTCAAACCGAGAAATATTGCGGTTAAAAAAAAGAGAATTAACGGATAATAGGATTTTTTTTTTTCTTTTTTTATATTATTTATTTCAATATTTTCTTGAGAGATAATATTATTTTTTGGTATTGTAAAAGAAAAAACGGCTATTGCTATTCCTATTGCTCCGTAAATTATATGAGGCGTTCTCCACCCTGCGGCGGCTCCTATAAAAGCCGAAATGGCGGGAACGGACGCCACCCCCAAGCTTCCGGCTATTCCGTGAATCCCGAAGCCTTGCCCTTTTTCTTTAATGGAATGAGCTATTAAGGTATTTGCGGCGGGATGATATATGGCGGCGAATATGCCGATTATCCCCATGATTATTCCATATCCGATTATGGAGGTTGCGTTAAAAACCATAATTGCAAATACGCCCGCTCCAAGAAGAAATGTTGTTATTAAATGTTTCGGATAGATTTTATCCGAGATTATTCCCGCGGGAATGGCAAACAGACCGAATGCGTAGGAGAATATGGAAACTATTAAGCCCATCTGAAAATAATCGGCGTTAAATTCCAGCATAACTAAAGGAATTAAAGGAGGCAGAACTCCTTCGAACAGATGAACCAAAAAATGAGACGAGGTTGTAAGCCCCATTATTTTTTTTTCTTTTTTTTCCATAA
>JAOZTP010000013.1:0-24120 GCA_029939135.1 Desulfobacterales bacterium | reverse complement strand
TCCTGAGCAAAAAGGCGTCCTACCATTATTAATTCCAGTCTATATATAGGGGAGCAAACCTGAATGATTTCCTCTAAATTTATATTTTCGCGCATTAAATTAAATCCGAGAACAAATGTAGTAAAATGGCGAACCGCCTGAATGTATCCCATAATCCTATCATGGGCTTCAGGTTTCATCTCAAATGCCGAAGCGCCCCACATTTGAAACTGAGTAAGAACCCAATTGCATTTGCTCATATATTTTGCGGGACAGTAGATTATAACCTGTTTAACCAGACTTTTTACGTCCGGACCAAACATGGGGTGCAATCCGATTATGGGTCCTTTATGGATTTCTTTCATTTTTTTTACAGGTTTCTCCTTAATGCTGGTCAAATCCGCAAGAACGCATTCTTTAGGCAATAAAGGCATTTGATTCAACACGTCTTCAACCGAGTTTATCGGCACGGATACTAAAGCTAATGATGCGTTGGCAAGGACAGCCGCCGCATTTTTCCAATCGTTTTTCTCGATAATTTTTACGTTATATCCGGAATTGATAAATAATCCGACAAAAAGTTTGCCAAGTTTTCCGGCGCCGCCGATTATAACAATATCTTTATTTAAGGGTCCTATTCCGGCAAGTTTGGAACTGCTTTGCTTTTCGTATGAGCTATTGATAATTCTTCTCATCAAATTATCTACAAGATCGCCCGAAACGCCTTTATCTTTTGCTTTATTTTTAAGGTTTTGCAGCAGCTCCGATTCTCTTTCTGGAGCATAAACCGATTTGCCCTCTTTTTGCTTGCTTATAGCGACTTTTGATATAAGGG
The DNA here is from genome assembly GCA_029939135.1 of Desulfobacterales bacterium. Taxonomy (GTDB): domain Bacteria; phylum Desulfobacterota; class Desulfobacteria; order Desulfobacterales; family JAFDMD01; genus JAFDMD01. The sequence goes on along the minus strand of JAOZTP010000013.1, from coordinate 23,306 downwards.
AGCTTCTTCTATAAAGAATATCGAGAAGTTGCTCGTCCAGGGTATCGATTTTTTTTCTAATATCATTTAATTTATCATTACTCACAGCTACGGCTCCAATTAGGTTATTTGTTTTTTTATCTGTTTTAATCCAATTTTTTAAAATCAACTTTATTAAATCCCAACTCTTTAAACCGCTTTAATATTATTTTATCAAGCCTTTTTAAAATTTGGGCGGCGGAACCGTAATGTATAACTTTGCATGTTGATATTTTTAGGTTTTTCAAAATGTTTTCGGCGGACTCTATGGCGTTTAATTTTTTATAAGTTATAAGGGAATTATAAGGTATGCTTGTTGCAAGGCAGGAGATGGAAGGCTTATTCCATGTAGTAAGCTCCATCTCTTTGGATAGTTCTCTTATTATTTTTTTATCCATGCCGGCGTCAATAAGAGGCGAAGCTATATTTAATTCTTGAGCCGCTTTAAAACCTGGTCTTATTTTTTTAAGATCGTCTCTATTCTCGCCATGAATAACTCTTTTTATCTTATAAGATAAGGCGATATTTTTTATTTTTTTGAATATAAGTTTTTTGCAAATGTAGCATCTTTTTTGAGTATTTGCTTGAAACTCTAAAGATTCCATTTGTCCGCAATTTATAAATATATGTTTTATGTTAAGCTTTTTTGCAAAATCGGCTGCAAAATCAATCTCTTTTTGAGAATGTATTGCGTCTGTCGAGGTTACGGCAATAATTTTATTTTTTAAAATTTTTTTTGCAAAAGCAAGCAAAAAGGAGCTGTCAACGCCGCCGGAAAAGGCTATGGCAACGGATCCGTAATTTTTTAAAATATCGGATAATAGTTTTTGTTTGTCCTGATTTTTCATTCAACCTGCTTACGCTCTCGCATGACAAGCGAATTGGCATGCAAGGCAAAATTTAATAACAGATATGTTTTAGGATTTATTTATTAACTTGTCTATTAATAAAGATATTTTTATCGCTCCTTATAGGTTATAAACTTTTTTTATGTTTTTTTTGAAAAACAAATTCATTACACCCGCTTTTTTTGCCGACTATTTTTATTTTTTTTAACTTAAAGTGTTTACTTTCAAAAAAGGTTGTTATTTCCTCCAGCGTTCCTGTTTCAAAAGGATACCCGCCGAGCCAATCCATAAAAACTCATTCCTCGTATAGAACTGTTATATCTTTTAAAAGGGCTCTTTATCCGAACAAGATCGAAAACCAAGAAAGATGCTGATAAAATTGCAGCATATGTAACGTTCATGAGGCTTTTAAGAAAGGGGGGCTTGATACATAATTGAACTCGCCGATTTTTTTTATATAATCCTCGTCTAATATTGAACCTTGAAATATTTTCCATTTTTTATTATTATTTGCAAATCTCTTTTTTACGCTTTCAGCCGCGGCAACGCTATTAGGATCGTAATCGAATGTCCTAATATGCAAGCGGATAGAGAAAAAAGCCCGCTTCCGCATCCTACGTCTAAAAAGGTTTTATCTTTTAAACTGTTTACTTCCAGCAAGTTTTGCAATGATTTTGTCGCTCGTTTAATGCGGTCTTTATTTAAATTTTTTTAAAATAGCTACCAGTTTTTTCCAAACTCGTATCGCCTTTTTTTATTATTATGATTTGTCTTTTTATCTTCTCCAAAATTCCGGAATAAAAAGAACTATTATCGTATATATTTCAAGGCGTCCGAGCAGCATGCATAATACTAACAGCCATTTGCCCGCTTCCGGAATTGCAGCGTAGTTTTCTGCAGGACCTACAAGGCCGAACCCTGGTCCTATGTTGCCGAGAGCGGATGCCGCGGCTCCTATCGAGGTTGCAAAATCAAGCCCTATAGCGCTTAAAAGTATGGCGCATAAAGCAAAAATCCCCACATATAGGGCAAGAAAACCGAGAACGCTTCTTATGATTTTATCCGAAACGGTTTTGCCCCCTATTTTTATACGGGAAACCGCGCGGGGATGTATAAGAGAAAATATTTCTCGGTAGCAGTATTTAAAGCATAACATTATACGCAAAGATTTCATTCCGCCGCCGGTAGAGCCTGCCGAGGCTCCAAGAAACATTGAAAAAAGCAAAAGGATATTAGCTCCGGGAATCCATAGCTCATAATCGGCGGTGGCAAATCCGGTGGTGGTTATGATGGATATCGCCTGAAAAGCCGAGTATCGCAAGGCGTCGCCTATATTTTGATATGCGGAACCGTATATCAAAAAAAAGAGAACGCCGATTATAGCCAATGTTATTATAATGTAAAATCTGCATTCGGAATCGCGCCAAAATATAAGGGTTTTGCCTCGAATTAATTGAAAATGAAGCGAAAAATTTATGCCTGCCAAAAACATAAAAAGTATTATTATATAATCTATGTATATGTTGTTATAATAGCCTATGGAGGCGTTTTTGACGGAAAAGCCTCCGGTGGGCATTGTAGTAAAAGCATGACATATAGAATCATATGCGCTCATTCCGGCAAGCATTAATAAAAAGGCTTCAAGAGCGGTAAGCAGAAGATATGCCGTCCATAATATTATAGCGGTATCTTTTATTCTCGGTTTCAACTTGTCCGGAACGGGGCTTGGAACTTCGGCTTTATAAAGCTCCATTCCGCCTACTCCGAGAAACGGGAGTATTGCTATTGAAAGAACGATTATTCCCATTCCGCCTATCCATTGTATTAGGCTTCTCCAAAAAAGAAGCCCTTTTGATTTTGCCTCTATATCGGTTAATATGGAAGCGCCGGTAGTGGTAAAGCCGGATACGGATTCAAAGAATGCGTTTGTAAAGGTTTCGCCTTCAAAATAAAAAGGAAAAGCTCCGAAAAAACCTATAGAAAGCCATGCAAGAGCGACTATAACCATTCCTTCTTTATGGTTTATATGATCTGTACGCGGGGTTTTAAAGATAAATATGACAGATAAGGAAGCCGCAACCGTTATGATTATGGATTTTATAAATATTGCGGAGGAAGGCTCCTTATATATAAGGCAGCAGCCCAAAGCCGCAGTCATAGCAATTCCCAGAAAGAAGTTTAATATGCCTGTTACGGTTATTATAAAGCGCCAGTTCATGTTATATAACCGGAAGATTTGTCCGAAAACTTATTATTCATTAGAAAAATTCCAATTTTACGGTAAGGATTTTTTCCACTTTCGGCAGAGCATTTTTTGTGGCAAATATTATTATTCTGTCTCCGGGGTTTATTACGGTTTCGCCGGAGGGTATTATTATTTGATCTTCCCTTAATATTCCTATTATAAGGCTGCCGCGCGGAATGGAGGCTTTTCTTAAAGGTTTGCCTACTATAGCCGAAGTCGCAAGGGCTTCGGCTTCAAGAACTTCGGCTTCCTCTCCTTTTATGGATATGGCGGATATTACTTTCCCTTTTCGGATATGCTTTAATATGGAATCTATAGCGGATACTCTTTCGCTTACAACCTGCTCTATTCCTATTGCTGCCATAAGCGGAAAATAATCGAATTTATCTATTTTGGCAATGGTTTTACAACCCCCCATTTTTTTGGCGAGTAAAGCGGATAATATATTAATTTCTTCGTCATTGGTTACGGTAACTACCATATCCATGTCGGTTATATTTTCTTCGGCAAGAAGCTCCCGATCCGAACCGTCTCCTTGAAGTATGATGGTTTTATTTAATTTTTCCGCCAAAAAGGAGGCTTTTTTTTCATTGATTTCGATTAGTTTCGGAGTTAATCCTCTATTTTCCAATCTTTCGGCAAGTTTTAAACCTATGCTGCCTCCTCCTATGATCATTATTTTGGTAGGCGCCTGCGTATATTCCTGAAATAAGGACATTGTTTCTTCAAGGCGCTTTTTTTCGCTTATGAAATATATTAGATCGTCTGGCTTTAATTTGTCTTGCCCCGTAGGCACGATAAGTCTTTCGTTTCTTATAATGCCGGCTATTAAAAGAGGTTTGCCGTCTAATTCGGATGCTATTTCAATAAGTTTTAAGCCGGATAACCGACTGTTTTTTTTTAATCGCACTCCTATAAATTTTATTTTTCCTTTTGCAAATTCATTTACTTCTATGGCGCCAGGAACTTTAAAAAGTCTTTCTATTGTATTTGCCACTTCGGTTTCAGGGTTAATTATAGTATCTATATGGGGCGCATACCTCATTAAACTTTGATGAAAAGAGTCAAAGTCTGCGTTTCTTATTCTTGCTATTTTTTTTGTTGACGGAGATATTATATTTGCAACGGCGCATGCGGTTATATTGACGGAGTCGCTGTTTGTAACCGCTAAAAGAATATCCGCTTTGCTTAATCCGGCTTCTTTAAGTATGCGGGGACTGCCTCCGTAGCCTACTATTGTTTGAGCGTCTATGTTTTCGGCGACTCTTTTTAACGCATCAGGGGCGTTATCTATTACTATTACCTCTTTGTTTTCTGAAGCGAGCCTTTGGGCAAGATGGAAACCTACGCCGCCGGCTCCTATTATTATTATTTTCATGTTGTTTTATTATTATTTTTTTGTCTGTTTGAATCGGCTTATATTTTTTTGCAAAGCTTAACTAAAGCATATCAAAATAATAAATAAGGTCAATCCGATAAAAAGCTTTATCCAATCGGTTTTATTTGCCGTAAGTTTTCGGCTTGTTCTATCTTCGGAATAGCCTCTCGCTTCCATTGAGACGGCAAGGTTATCCGCAGTATTTATTATTTTTAATACCGCCGGAATAATAAGTCTTTTTATTCTGTAAACAGGATTTTTTATATTATCGGCAAATCTAACTTTTTGGGCGGTATCAGCCTCTTTTATGGCGGATATTATAAGGGGTATAAATCTTATTAAAAGCCCTAACATTGTAGATATTTTTTTTTCCGGCACAAACGGGATGGGCTTTAAAAGATGTTCTATTGCGGCTTTTATTTTAAATGTTTCTGTTGTGGCAATTAATATGTATCCTGCAAGCATAACGGAAAAAAGTTTTAAAATGATTTTTGTTCCTTCGGTTATTCCTTCGGCGGTTATAGATATGAAGCCTGTTTTAAATATTATTTCGCCTTCTGCCGTTAATAATCTTGTAATAAATACGAATAATAAAAAGATGATAAACGGTTTTATGTCTTTCATTGCATTTATCAGCGGAAGTTTTGACTTGGTTATTACGCCGGTTATCATTGATAATAGTATAATAAGCGGAAGTATTTGCAGGTATGATGCCGTAATACATAAGGCTACGGTTGTTATTAGTTTGAATCTCGGGTCGAATTTATGAATGCCCGCGTTTCTATAGTGGTATTTAAAGGTTGTATTCATTTTTATCATTTAAATTTTGGCGTATAACTTTGCAAACGAACAAACTGCTTTGTTGTATGTCAAAATTTCCTTTTATATTTTAATAAAGGGATTTCTCCTTGCTACGCTTGTCGAAATGACAAGCAAAAATAAGAAGCCTATAATTTCGAGCAAAGCGAGAAATCCCGTTACTGTTTTTATAATCATCCTTTTTTACGTCTATAATATAGTTATGCATGTTGGGTTTCGCTTCGCTTAACCCAACCTACTAAAAAAAATTTGGATATATTTTTTCATAATCGTTTTTTTTTGCGGTTAACTATTTTTAATAACGAGGCTTTTCTCCGAATGCCGCTTGAGGCGTAACAAGCCCGAATTGCGTAAGATTTGTCGAAATTTCCGCAGGGGTTCCGAATGCCGTTATTTTGCCGTTATCCATTATTACCGCTTTATCGGCGTATGATATTACTTTCTCAAGGTCGTGAGTTGCCATAAGTATTGTTTTTTTTTTTTTTATAAGGATTTTGATCTGCTCTATTATTTGTAATGTTCCGTCGTAATCAAGGTTTGAAAAAGGCTCGTCAAATATTATTATTTCGGGCTTCATTGCAAGTATTCCGGCTATGGCGAGTCTTCTTTTTTCGCCGCCGGACAGGCTGCCTGATATTTTATGCTCAAATCCAGTTAATCCTACGGCGTTTAGCGCCTCTTTTACTCTTTGATTTATAGCCTCTCTTTTTATTTTAAGGTTTTCGGGTCCAAAGGCGACGTCTTCATATACGGTTTCTCCTACTATTTGGGCGTCCGCGTCCTGAAATATCATTCCCGCAAGTTTTCTTGCTTTTTTTCGATTTTTTTTGACGCTTACGCCGGATATATAAACGTCTCCTTTGTCCGGAATTATTAAGCCGTTTATATGTCTTAAAAGGGTGGTTTTGCCAGAGCCGTTTTTACCTACAAAAAGAACCAATTCGCCTTTGTTTATAATAAGATTTATTTTATTTAATTTGAATCGGTTTTCTTTAAAGGCGTAAGTAAGGTTTTGAATTTTTATATGTTCCATCTTTTACGATTAAATACCTCTAATACTGGGCGTTTTTTTCGTTTATAATTTTTTCCAAAAAAAGTATTCGCTAAAACAACATGGCAGAAATAAGAAGCCTGTCATTTTCTACAAAGCGAGAAATCCGGTTATAATTTTATAACTTTTCTTATTGCTTTTATTATATAAGCCGCAGCGGCTATTTTTACGGCATCTCCTATTATAAAGGGGTAGCATCCTAATATAAGGGCTTTTGCCAAAGAGATTTCCGTAACGATTTTAAGCCATGTTATTCCGAATATATATATTGCGGCGCTTCCTATTATCATAGCGAGTATATCTAAAAAGGTATTTTTTTTTATGGAAGATATTATTCCCGTAATGTAAGCCGCAAAAAGGAAGCCTATTAAATATCCGCCTGTAGGTCCCGCAAATTTGCCTATTCCCGCGGTTCCTCCCGCAAATACCGGAAGGCCTACGGCTCCGGCTATAAGGTATATCCCTATGCTTGCGGCTCCCCATTTTCCTCCGAGCGCCAAGCCTGCCAGCAAAACGAAAAGATTTTGCAATACTATAGGAACCGGACCTATCGGCAGGGTTATGTATGCGCCCGCCGCGGTAAGCGCCGCAAATAAGGAGGCGTATATCATCATTTTAAAGTTGTTTGCCATTTTTTATCCTTTTTTTTCGCTTTGCTTCGGTTTTATTAAAGGCTGTTGCCCGTTAAAGTGAAAGCAGTCTCCGTGCGAAATTTTTTTGATTGTAAAATTATCGGTAATTACCACCAGAGCGCCTGATCGGTCAATATCTATTGCCGTCCCCTTGATTATTTTATTTGCCGTTTTTACAGTTACAAAAGAGCCTACGGTTATGTTGTTCTTTTTCCATTCGGATATGATTTTATTATATTTTTTCGGCCCGATTTTTTTTTGAAAATTTATAAGAAAGGTTTCGAGTATTTTTGTTGTAGATTCCTCTTTTCCTGTAAGCTGTTTTACAGATACGGAGTTTATTTCAGTAGAAAAAATCAGGTTGTTTACGTTTAATCCTATTCCTATGTTTACGTAATTGATTGCATTTTCTTTAATTTTTATTTCGGAAAGTATTCCGCATATTTTTTTGCCGGATATATGAACGTCGTTAGGCCATTTTAATTTTGCGTTTATTTTAAAAAGATATTTTAATGTTTCGGCGATTGCCGAAGATGCGGCAAAATTATATACAAAGACTTTTTTTATGGCTATTTTCGGTTTTAAAACTATTGTAAAATATAATCCTCCTGTTTCGGAAAGCCATTTCCTTTCTAACCTGCCTCTTCCGTTTTTTTGCGTTTTTGCAGCTACTACGGTAAAATTTTCGCATCCGTTTTCCGCAAGCTGTTTTGCATAATTCATGGTTGAATCTATTATGTCAAATTTATGTATTTCGTAATGCATTATTATTTTTTTCGTTTAAATTTATTTTTCAAAAAAATGTTAATTATTCATGTTGAATTTCGCTTCGCTTAACTCAATCTACTAACGAAATTTTATTACTATTTTTTTTACGACAACTCTATATCATATCGGTTTTAAAATGCCTAAAATATTTTCCGTTGCAATTTGATGACGGGCGTTTTAATTTGTTCTTGCAAAAAGAAAATAATTTATATTTATTCGGCGAAGGGATTTTTTAATAATATATTTAAAAATAGGATTAAAGTATATTATGCGGATATAAAAAGTAAAAGTCCTATTTTGGGAGTTAAAAAGACAGATGAGCTATAGAGAAAAGGTTTGTATTATATATACGGGCGGCACGTTGGGAATGCTGCCGAAAGAGACGGGCGATTCTTGCAGTCCTTTGGTTCCGGCAGAATGGAAGGAGCTGAAAGAATTTGTTTCTTTTTTAAAGAGGCTTCCGCTGGAAACTGTTTTGTATGAGATGGATCCTATAGATTCTTCGAATATGAATCCTGATTACTGGCTTGATATAGCGAAAGTTATAAAGGATAATTATAATGATTATTCCGGTTTTCTAATTTTGCATGGCACGGACACAATGGCATATACTGCGGCGGCTTTATCTTTTCTTTTGGAGAATTTAAGCAAGCCGGTAATTATAACTGGCGCTCAGATTCCAATATCTGCAGCCCGAAATGATGCGGCGCAAAATTTAGCGTCTGCGGTTATGTTCGCGGCTCCTTATGCTTTTGGACTTCCTCTTATCCCTGAAGCGGCTATTTTTTTTAATAATAAGCTGATAAGGGGCAATAGAGCAAAAAAAATAGATTCTTTCGGTTACGCGGGGTTTGATTCTTGCAATTATCCTGCTTTAGCTGATACGGCAGGCGATATTTTTGTAAATGAACAGATTATACGGAAGCCTTCCGAAAAAGGTTTTTTTATACATAGAAAGCTTGAAAGAGAGGTTTTTTTATTTGATATTTTTCCGGGTATTGCGCCGGAAATAATGAGGTATATTTTTAATATTCCGAATTTAAAAGGGGTAGTATTAAAAACTTACGGAGCGGGAAACGCTCCTACAAATGATAGTTTTTTAAAAGAGATAGAATTTGCCGTAGATAAAAAGAAGCTTGTAATTGTTAATGTTACTCAATGTATTCGCGGGGGGGTAAAGCCTGCGCGATATGATGCGGGCGCAAAGCTTTTAGACGGCGGGGTTATAAGCGGAGCGGATATGACGCCTGAAGCGGCGCTTGTTAAGCTGATGTTTCTGCTCGGTTCCGGGCATGATGTCGAGACTACAAAAAGGCTTATGCAAAAAGATTTGCGCGGAGAGATTTGCGTAGATACGCCTAACAAGTTATAATTAAGGGATTTTTCGCTTTGCTTGAAATGACGGGCTTTTTATTTTTGTTTGTCATTTCGACGAGCGTAGCGAGGAGAAATCCCTTAATTAAGCGAGATAAAAATATAATTTATAGAGCCTATGAATAGAGCGGAATGGTAAGCTACGAAAAAAAATAATAAAATTTTGGCGGATAACAAACTGCTTTGTTATCCGCTAAAATTTAAAGGTTTGAGATAAGCCTGCCGCATATATTATCGAAGTTTCCGTTTGACATTATAAGGGCGATGCCGTTTGACGGGGCGGTTTTTACTATAAAATTTATTATATCTTCGGTATTTGAAAAAAGATGAGCCTCTTTATTTTTTTGTTTTAGGTCTCGGACAAGCTTTTCAGGCGAAAGGCGTTTTTCTATAGGAATGTTTTTAAAGGAAGCCGGTTTTTTGATGCAGATTATATCGGCGTTATCAAAAGCTTCCGCATATTTTGTTTGAAAGATGTCTCTTATGCTGGAATTGCTTTTCGGCTCGAATACGGCTATTAATTTTTTCGGATTATAAGAATCTGCGATCGCTTTTATTGTTTTTTTTACGGCTGTAGGATGATGCGCAAAATCGTCTATCACGGTTACTCCGTTTTTTGTTCCTATTATTTCTTGTCTTTTTTTTACCCCGCAAAATTTTTTTATTCCCAAAGCTATTTTTTTTGGCGATATTTTTAACGCATGCGCCGCTCCTATTGCGGCTGCGGCGTTTGTTATATTGTGTTCTCCTATTAAAGAGGAGTTGAATTGATAAAACTCTTTATTTTGGATAAACAGTTTAAATTGGCTTTTATTTTTTTCAAATTTAAGGTTTCGGATTTGTATGTCCGCATTGTTTGTTAAGCCGTATTTTTTTATGTTATGTTTTTTTGTTTTGCTTTTTATAACGGAGTCTATTCGGGTATCGGAATCGTAAGCAAAAAGCGTTTTATTTTCGGGGATATTTTGAAGCAGCGCTTTAAAGGATTTTTTTATATGCTCCATGTCCCTATATATATCCGCATGATCGAATTCTATTGAGGTTAATACGGTTATTTCGGGCGTATAATGTAAAAATTTTGGACCTTTATCAAAAAATGCGGTATCATATTCGTCTCCTTCAAGTATTATATATTCCCCTTTTCCTATTTTGTATCCGGCATTAAACTTTTTTGATATTCCGCCTATTATAAAGGATGGGTCTAATCCTGCATTGTCCAGTATGGAAGCGAGAATGGCGGAGGTTGTGGTTTTGCCATGGGTTCCGGTTATAAGTATAATTTTTTTGTTTTTGCAGGCAAACCTATTTACAGCCTGAGGCATCGAGCAGTAATCTATGTTTGCTTTTTTTATATAAAGGGCTTCCGGGTTATCCGCGCTTATTGCATTGCCTATTATAACAAGATCCGGCTTATAAAAAAGATTTTCCGGTTTGTAACCCTGTTTTATTTCGATCTGTTTTGAGTTTAAAAAGTCGCTTATAGGCGGATATGCGTTTGCGTCAGAGCCTGTAACTTTATATCCGAGATCTTTTAACATTGCAGCCAACGAGCTCATTGCGGTTCCGCATACTGCGGTTAAATGGATTGTTTTTATTTTATTCGGTATTATATTTTTATTTGGATCAAGCATTCGTAAACCGCCTTGATTGTAGCGTCCATATCATTTTTTTGATGAGCTGCAGATATGAATAGAGTCTCGAATTGGGACGGAGCAATGTATATGCCTTTATCCCGCATTTTTTTATAGAATTGCGCAAAAGCTTTAAGGTTTGAGGTTTTTGCGTCCGCAAAGTTTTTCACCTCTTTTTCGGTAAAGAATATTCCGAGCATGGAGCCTACTCTACTTACAAATATGGGAAATTCGGCTTTTTGAGCGGCGGTTTTGATTCCGTTTTCAAGATATGCAGATTTTTTTTCCAATTTTTCATAAAAGTCCAATTTTTGTAATAGGGAGAGGGTCTTTATGCCTGCCGCCATAGCAAGCGGATTGCCGGAAAGGGTTCCCGCTTGATATACGGGTCCGATTGGCGCTACTTGGTTCATTATTTTTTCTTTCCCTCCGTAAGCGCCTACAGGAAGTCCGCCGCCTATTATTTTTCCGAAGCAGGTAATATCCGGGGTTATGCCGTATAAGTTTTGTGCTCCTCCGAATGATAGCCTAAAACCTGTCATTACTTCGTCGAATATTAAAACCGAGCCTGCTTTTATGGTATATTCTCTTAATGTTTGTAAAAAATCCGGAATGGGTTTTACAAGCCCCATGTTTCCGGCTACCGGCTCTACTATTACGGCGGCTATTTTATCCCCTCGTTTTATCATTGTTTCCCGAAAAGCTTCAATGTCGTTATACGGAAGGGAGATTGTATGGGCGGCAAAGGATTGGGGAACGCCGGGGCTGCCGGGTATACTTAATGTGGCGACGCCGGAGCCTGCCTCTACCAAAAGGGAATCTGCATGCCCGTGATAACACCCGTCGAATTTTATTATAATGTCTCTTTCTGTATAGCCTCGCGCAAGTCTTATGGCGCTCATAGTCGCTTCTGTGCCAGAATTTACCATTCTTATTTTATCTATGGAAGAAACGCCGTTTATTATTATTTCTGCAAGCGTAACTTCAAGATCGCAGGGAGCGCCGAAGCTTGTGCCTCGTTGTAAGACTTTTTTGATTTCTTCTATTACTTGCGGATGGTTGTAGCCGAGTATCATAGGTCCCCATGAGCCTACATAATCTATATATTCGGCTCCGTCCGCATCGAATAATTTACATCCTTTCCCTTTTTCTATAAAAAGGGGCGTAGCTCCTACGGATTTGCATGCTCTAACAGGGCTGTTTACTCCGCCAGGCATTAATTTTTCCGCTTTCTTAAATAGTTCTATTGAATTTTTCATTTTTCCTCGCAATTATGTGTTGTAATTGTTTTTTTTGTTAAATAATATTTTTCTGTTTTTCATTAAGATACAAAGTTGTAAAGCGCCAAAGTAGATAGGTTGCATGCAACCTAATCTTGAGGTTATATTTTTTTACCGCTATTAATTAAGGGATTTCTCCTCGCTTTGCTCGTCGAAATGACATGGCAAAAAAGCTTCTTTTTCGTGATTGCAAAAAAACTTTTTGCCTGTTATTTCGGGATAGACGAGAAATTACTTGATTATTTTTAATCGCAATTCAGACAATTTTTTGTCAAAATTTAAAATTTCGGACAAATAACATATTTAAGTTGTTATTCCAACTCCTCTTTTAATTCTGACGTTTTTTCGGCTTTTCTTTGAACGGAATAAAGAAAGACTTATTCTGTCCCTAATACTGTAACGCTGTTTTTAGCGCGGGTAACCGCTGTATATGTTAATTTTTTTGTTAAAATCGGAAATTTGACATTAGGCAAAACAAGTATAACGCTATCGAATTCCTATCTTTAACTTTTATGGACGGCAACCGCATAAGCGGTTTGATAATAGGCGAGATTAGAGCATACTATTTCTTTTATTATTCCGTTGTTATCCGAAAAAACGGCATAAGGAATATTTTTATCGGTATTGAATACTATTGCAGTATCTCCGTTAAATAGGTTTGCTTGATAATCATTTTGGACTTCTCCAAAAAAAACAGACAAAATATATGGATACATAATAAGACAAAAAAAAATTTACAAACATAACGCTTCTTGTATAATAAACAAATCGCATTATTTTTTTTAATCGAAATAGAGGCAAAAACAATGCCCGTAAATAACAACGCAGCAAACGAGCAAACTATGAAGTTATTTACGAGCATTTGAAAAGGATTTTAAAATGAGATACTACCCTGTTAATCTTGATATACAAAATAAAAACTGCCTTGTTATAGGAGGCGGAGGCGTGGCGGAGCGAAAAATAAAGGCTCTTATACAATGCGGCGCGCTTGTAACCGCAGTCGCCATAAAAGTTTCCGATTCCATTAAATCTTTGGCGGATTTAAATAAAATAAATTTAAAAATAAAAGAATATGAAACATCCGATTTGAAAAACATGTTTCTTGTAATCGGAGCTACAAATAATAATAAAGTTAATTCCGATATAAGCAAAGATGCAAAAAAATTAAAAGTAATATGCAATATTGCGGATTGCCCGGAAAAATGCGATTTTATACTGCCTGCTATTGTAAAAAGAGGGGATCTTGCTATAAGCGTTTCAACATCCGGAAAAAGTCCGGCTTTGGCAAAAAAATTAAGAAAAGAACTTGAAAAACTATTCGGAGAGGAATATGCAAAGATTCTTGATCTACTCGGTTTGATAAGAAAAATATTATTAAGCAAAGCGCACGAGCCGGAAGCTCATAAAGGCGTTTTTGAAAAACTGATAAATTCGCAACTTCTTGAGGCGATAAAAAAAAAGGATATCAATGCCGTTAAAGCGGTTATTTGCGAGGCGCTCGGAGATGAATATTGTAACGAGGCGTCTTTATGCGACGAAACATCAATTAAAAACATATTAGAGCGTTAATGGAAAATTTAATTCTTATTACCATATTTTTTTATATACTGGCAGGCGTAGGATATTTTTTGTTTTTTACGTCTCAAAAAAATCATTTTTATAAAGCCGGATTATACTGCGTAATAGTCGGATTTTTATTTCATACGGCAATAATGGTTTTAAAAATATTTGCCGCAAAACAGCTGCCTATACATAATCTTTTTGAAACCATTCTTACGGCGGCATGGTCGATAACCGCAGTTTTTATATTCTTCGATTATAAATTCAAATTAAAAATTCTCGGCATTTTTGCCGCTCCTATGATAATCTTTATAATGAGCGCGGCTTGCATAATTGCGGATAAGCCCGTAGAAATTAAAAAAATACTTAGCGGGTTTTGGCTTAACGTTCATATTATCTCCATATTTATAGGAGAAGCCGCTTTTGTTTTGGCATGCGGAGCCGGAATTTTTTATTTAATTCAAGAATATGGCATAAAAAAAAAAAAGAGAGGCTATTTTTATAAACGGCTTCCTTCCTTAAGCTACATGGACGCTGTTTGCTATTCCTGCGTAATAACCGGCTTTGCTATGGTTACAACAGGGCTGGCAAGCGGTTTTGTATATGCTAAAATAGCATGGGGGCATTTTTGGACATGGGATCCCAAAGAAATTTGGTCTATCCTTACATGGTTTTTTTATGCGGTTTTATTGCACGGAAAACTTGCCGCAGGCTGGCGCGGAAAACGATTTGCAATAATGACGATAATAGGCGTTATATTTATTTTATTTACCTTCTTAGGAGTCAACTTTCTATTTGAAGGGCATCATAGAGAATTTACGGGATAAAACTTTATTAAAATTATGCGGCATATCATTCTTATAGGTTTAAATCATAATACGGCTCCCGTAGAACTCCGCGAGAAAATCGCTTTTTCGGATCCGGAACTAAAACAGGCGCTGCTTTCTCTTAAAAAAAAACAGGATATAAACGAGGCTTTTATTCTTTCCACATGCAACAGGGTGGAAATACTTGCCGCTGTATCCGACATACAAAGCGCCATAAAAAGTATAGAAGAATTTTTTTCCGAAAAAAATATTGATTTTAACAAAATAAAAAAAAATTTTTATACATACTCGGATGAAAAAGCGGTAAAACATGTTTTTATGGTATCTGCGGGGCTTGATTCTATGATTCTCGGAGAACCCCAGATATTAGGGCAGCTAAAAGAGGCTTACCGCGCCGCAGTCGAGCAAAAAACATCTGGTCCCATTTTAAACAGATTAATACACAAGGCATTTTTTACGGCTAAAAAAATTCGTACGGAAACCGGAATAGGCAGCCATGCCGTATCCATAAGCTATGCCGCTGTAGAGCTTGCAAAAAAAATATTCGGCGAAATTGAAGATAAAACATTACTTTTAATAGGCGCCGGCGAAATGGCGGAGCTTGCCGTAGAACATCTTAAAGGAAATAGATTAACCGATATTTACGTCGCCAACCGAACATTTAAAAACGGGGTGGAACTTGCAAAAAAATTCGGAGGCAGAGCGCTTAAACTACAAGAGATTTCAGGCGCTTTGGAAATTGTGGATATAGTAATAGCTTCAACCGCCGCATCCCAATTAATAATATCGGCAAAAGAGGTCAAAAACGTCATCCGTTTAAGACGCAACAGACCTATATTCTTTATAGATATAGCGGTTCCGCGAAACATAGACCCCGATATAAACGGAGTCGCAAATTCATACCTCTACGACATAGACGATCTTCGCGGAGTAATAGAAGAGAATAAAGATTTAAGAAACAAAGAGGCGGTAAAAGCGGAAAGAATTGTAGAAGAGGCGGTTATAATATTTTTAAAATGGTATGAAAGTTTAGATATAAATCAAGTAATATCCGCCCTTAAAAGCAAACTTGACGGGATAGGAGAAGCGGAATTAAAAAAAACGCTCGCCTCCTTAAAACATCTTTCCGAACAAGATATAAAAGCGTTATCCGTTATGACCTCATCTTTTGTAAACAAAGTATTATACGATCCCATACTATTTTTAAAAAGCGCCGGATGCAAAGAAGATAAAACTGCATACCTTGATTTTACAAAAAAAATATTTCATCTTGATAATAAATAATATCAATGTAAAAGACCAATAAGACAAATCTTAATAAAGGAGCAAAAATAAAATAATGGAAATAGAAAATATCATCGATAGATTCCTTAACGTATTAAGCGACGATATACTTCCTCTTACTCGCAAAGGCGTCGAACAAGGCAATAAAATATTCGGAGCCGCCATATTAGAAAAAAAAACATTAGAAATCGTCTCCATAGGGACTAATAACGAAATGAAAAATCCTCTTTTACACGGCGAAATATCCTGTATAAACAACTACTGGGCAATATCTAAAAAAAATCGTCCCGCTCCAAAAGATTGCTATTTTCTATCTACTCATGAACCCTGTTCCTTATGTTTATCCGCAATTACATGGAGCGGTTTCGATAATTTTTATTATCTGTTCGGTTATGAAGATTCGAAAAATCTTTTTGATATACCCCATGATTTAAACATATTAAAAGAGGTTTTTTATTGCGAAAACGGAAATTATGCGGCTATAAACTACTATTGGAAAAGCTTCTGTTTAATGGACATGGCAGAGCATGGAACCGAAAAACAACAAAAAAAATGGATGACAAAAATTTCTAAATTATACGAAGATTACGGGATGTTATCCGACGCGTATCAGGAGACAAAATCGGAAAAAAATATACCTCTTGCATAAACGATTTCCGTAGAAAAAAACTTACTTTTGCTTGATTTTAAACGCCGCGGACTCAAACGAGATAAAACCTGTTTCTACGAAAACCAAATAAATGGAAGACCGTTTAATAATCGAAAAAAACATTAAAAAACAATAATTACGGTTATAGAAACAAGGAGATTCTATTATGAAATTTTTAAAAATAATTTTAATAAGCTTACTAATTTTATTAGTTTTGGCTTATATTCTTTTCTTTACCAAACCCGGCAATAAAATCTTAAAGCCTTACATAGAAAAAAGCATAAAAAAAAATTCGGGAATCGAAATATCCTTAACATCATTTACCCTTAAACCCGCAACATTTAAAATCGCAGGCAAACTTGCCTCTGCTTCATTTATAATAGACGGCAAATACAACCTCTTTAAAGCATCTGGAGCAGGAGTATATAAGTTTGACGTTAAAGACCTTGCGGAACTTAAAAAACTTTTAAACCTTAACATAGACCTTCGGGGAAATTATTTGGGAACAGGCAGTTTTTCCGGCAATAAAGACAGCTTCATAATAGATGGAAAAGGAAAACTTGCAGGGATAGACGTCGATTATAAAGTCGAATCAACCGACGGCGTCCCCGCCTCCTTAAATATAGGAATATATAATGCGGATTTAAACAAAGTTTTGAACGCAATAAACAGATCCGATTATTACATTTTCAACTCCTCTTTTAATGCGGATATTAATTATAATCTGAAAACCGAAAAAGGAAATTTTAAGGCAAATTTTGAAAACGGCAATTTCGTTTATAATAGATTGAGCGGGCTTATTTTACAATTTGCGCAATTTGATATTACCAAACAAGTATATAAAAACGCTTTAATAAAAGGAAACATAAATAAAAAAATAATAACCGCAAATCTAAACATGAAAGGGTCGGACATTACAATAGCTTCAAAAAACGCTATATTAGACATTCAAAACAATACCATAGACGCTATCCTAAATCTTAAAATAAAAAACAAACCTTTAAGCGTTACAGTTAAAGGCAAAACCGAAAAACCGAAAATAAAAGTGGATGTTTCCGGATATATTAAAAAAGAAATAAAAAAACATATAAACAAATTGGATACCGGAAACGAAACTATGAATAATTTTTTAAAAAAAATGTTTTAAGAAATTAGACGGTAGGCTTGAAACAGAGAGAACGTATATTATTAAAAAAATCTAATCACAAAAAAGGATGATTATCGAAATAATTAAGCGAGTTCTCGCTTTGAACAAAATGACAGGCTTTTTATTTTTGCTTGTCATCTCAACGAGCGAAGCGAGAAGAAATCTCTTAATTAAATTATAAACAGAGAAAAGCATAATAAAAATTTGCCGTATAATAAAGCGAAAAATTAGACGGCGAATTTCAAAAAAGGATTCCAAAATAGTGAAACAAAAAGGCAAATTTAATAATTACGGCTTTACCCTTATAGAGCTTATGATAGTAATGGCGATAATCGGGATATTGGCGGCAATAGCCATACCGAATTATATGGCTTACAGAGACAAGGCATATTGCGTAAAATGCGAAACCGACGCTATGAATGCCGGAATCGCAATAGCAAACTGGTATTCGGATCCCGCTAATACCGAACTTGTTAAAAAAGAGGACTTAAATCATACCTTAAGCGGCGATAATACGTTAGAAATTCAAGGAGAGGTTGACAACATAAAAATAGTCGTTACGGACGGCAGCCAAAGATGCCCCAAAGGAAGCAAATATATTATTTCGATGCCTACAGCGGAAGATGACGGTTGGAAAGAATAAAAAATTTTGCTTTTTTCTATTACAGCGTCTCAAAATAAAGCCGAAAATCAAAAGCGATAAGTGAAAAACAGGGCAAGTAAATTCAGATCCGTTCAAAAGGGAATTATAAATACATAAAAGCTCAAATCAGGAGAAAATTATGACCGAAATAGTTGAAATTATTGCAAGAGAAATACTCGATTCAAGAGGCAATCCTACTGTGGAAGCGGATGTTTGGACAGAAAGCGGCGAAGTAGGCAGAGCCGCGGTTCCTTCCGGAGCTTCTACCGGAACAAACGAGGCGCTTGAATTAAGAGACAACGACAAAAAAAGATACGACGGTAAAGGCGTTAAAAATGCGGTAAAAAATATCAATGAAAAAATAAAACCGGAAATAATAGGATACAATTCTGCGGACCAAACAACAATAGACAAACTTTTAATCAAGTTAGACGGCTCTTCCGACAAATCAAATCTCGGAGCAAACGCCATACTCGCAGTATCTATGGCATGCGCAAAAGCGGCGTCCGTTACTTTAGGCATGCCTTTATATCGTTACATCGGAGGCATATATGCAAACCGACTTCCAATGCCCATGATGAACATAATAAACGGCGGCGCCCATGCGGCTAATAATCTTGATATACAAGAATTTATGATTATTCCCATAGGCGCAAAAAACTTTTCGCATGCTTTGCAAATGGGAGCGGAAACATTTCATACATTGAAAAAAATACTCAAACAAAAAGGGGCGAATACCGGAGTGGGAGACGAAGGAGGCTTTGCGCCGAATCTTTCCTCCAATGAAGAGGCTATAAAATACATAATAGAGGCGATAAAAAAAGCTGGCTATGCTCCAGGACAAGACATAGCCATAGGTTTGGACGCCGCCGCGAGCGAATTCCATAAAAAAGGAAAATACAACCTTAAGTCCGAAAGCAAAAAGTTTACGGCGGAACAAGTTATAGATTATTATGATAAACTTATAGATAAATACCCCATACTTTCAATAGAAGACGGACTCGCCGAACAGGATTGGGAAAACTGGGCGCTTATGACTGATCGTCTTGGCGCAAAAGTTCAGCTTGTAGGAGACGACATCTTTGTAACCAACCCGACGCTCCTTCAAAAAGGAATAGAAAGTCAGGTTGCAAACTCGATACTTATAAAATTAAATCAGATAGGAACCTTAACAGAAACCATAAACGCCATACAAATCGCAAAAGATGCAGGCTATAACACGGTTATTTCCCACAGATCAGGAGAAACCGAAGATACCTTTATAGCCGATTTGGCGGTGGCGACAAACTCGGGACAAATAAAAACAGGCTCTTTATCAAGAAGCGATAGAATCGCAAAATATAACAGACTCTTAAGAATCGAAGAGGAAATTAGCTACGGCGCAAGATTTTCAAACGATATATTTTAAAAAAATAGATCAGCGGAGAGGTTGCATGCAACCTCTCCGCGTTTACCTCTTGGCGTCTTAATTATAAACAAAAAAAATAAAACCAATACGGCTCAAGAAAGTTCGATTCAATGAAAACAAAAACAAAATATATATTCGTAACAGGCGGCGTGCTCTCCTCGCTCGGCAAAGGGCTTGCATCCGCTTCCATAGGAGCGCTTCTCGAAAGTAGAGGCTTAAAAGTTACCATACAAAAACTTGATCCCTACATCAACGTTGATCCGGGAACAATGAATCCTTTTCAACACGGCGAAGTTTTTGTTACAGACGACGGAGCGGAAACGGATCTTGATCTGGGACATTACGAACGATTTACAAATACGGTTATGAGTAAAAATAATAATTTTACTGCCGGAAAAATATATGAATCTGTTATAAAAAAGGAAAGACGAGGGGATTATCTCGGCGCTACCGTTCAGGTAATTCCACACATAACCGACCAAATTAAGGCTTCCATCCTCCTACTTTCAAATAAAGCGGATGTTGTTATAGTGGAAATAGGCGGAACCGTAGGCGATATAGAAAGTCTTCCCTTTTTGGAAGCAATCAGACAGTTTAAAGCGGATGAAGGGGAAGAAAACGTTTTATATGTACACCTTACCCTTGTCCCATACATACCATCGTCAGACGAAGTAAAAACAAAGCCTACCCAGCATAGCGTAAAAGAGCTAAGAAGCATAGGAATACAGCCAGATATATTAATATGCAGAACCGTAAAACCCCTTTTAAAAGATATAAAATCCAAAATAGCCCTTTTTTGCAACGTAGGAGTAGAGGACGTAATAACTGCAAAAGATGCGGACTGCATATATGAAGTTCCTATAAATTTCCATTCCGAAGGGCTTGATCATAAAATAGTGGAATACCTTAATATAAAGGCGGACAAACCTGATATAACCGTATGGAAAAACATAGCGAAAAAATTAACCGGAGCCGAACAGATTGTAAAAATAGCCATAGTAGGCAAATATATAACCTTAAAAGAATCTTATAAAAGCTTAAACGAAGCCCTTTATCATGCCGGAATACCAAACAATTGCAAAATAGAAATTATATACATAGATTCCGAAGAGTTAAATTCGGAAAACTGTTTGGAAAAATTTAAATACGCAGATGGAATACTTGTTCCCGGAGGCTTCGGATCAAGAGGAATAGAAGGTAAAATAATCGCCGCCCAATATGCGAGAGAAAACAGGCTTCCTTATTTTGGAATCTGTTTGGGAATGCACATAGCGGTAATAGAAATAGCCAGAAACAAAGCGGGTTTAATAAATGCAAATAGCGAAGAATTTAATCCGGATGCGCCGCACCCCGTTATATACCTTATGACCGAATGGTATGACGCAAAAAAACAGAAAATAGAAAAAAGAGATAAAAATACCGGAAAAGGCGGAACAATGCGTTTGGGAGCTTATCCCTGCCGCATCAAAAAAGATAGTTTGACCTATAAAGCATATCAAACGCAAGAAATATCAGAAAGACACAGACACAGATTTGAATTCAACAACAAATATAAAGAAAAACTTCAAGATCAAGGACTTATAATAAGCGGGACATCGCCAGACAAACAACTTGTAGAAATAGTGGAATATATAGACAACCCTTGGTTTTTAGGATGTCAATTTCACCCGGAATTTCGATCGAAACCTACAAAACCGCATCCTCTATTTACCGATTTTGTTAAAGCCGCGCTTGCCAATAAAAAAAATCAATAAACATAAAAAATAAATATAACTACGGGCGCCGCCTATTATTAAACAAAGGTAAATGCAAATAGGGATGATTATCAACAAAAAGAATTAAGCGATTTTTTGCTTTGCCCGAAAAAACAGGCTTACTATTTTTGCCTCATTGTTTCGACGGATGTTTTTTACCTGTCATTTCGACGAGCGAAGCGAGGAGAAATCCCTTAATCAAAATACAAAAAAAAATCCGCCAGATAACAAAATAATTGGTTCGGTTTCATCAAAAATAACTATAATGAATGATTGAATATAGCAAAGCAATTTGTTTAAGGCGGATAAAAATTTTATCCAACGCAAAAAACGGGCAAACTGCAAAGTTATGCAGACGAATTTAAACAGGGGAAATAATGACAAAAATACTATCGATAATACAGGCAAGAACAGGCTCAACAAGACTTCCGGGCAAAGTATTGCTTCCATTGGAAGATAAAACCGTATTGGAACATGTAATAGAAAGAACCCGCAAAAGCCGCCTAATAGATAAAACAATAGTAGCCACAAGCATAAAAAAACAAGACCTGCCTATAGTAAAAATATGCGCCGAAAAAAACATACAAGTATTTACAGGCTCCGAAACCAACGTATTGGATAGATACTATCAGGCAGCTCGCCTTTTTTTACCGGACAACATAGTAAGAATAACCGCAGACTGCCCAATGATAGACCCTGTTATAATAGATAAAACAATAACAAAACACCTTAAAGAAAATGCCGATTATACTACAAACAATTTAATCCCGACATATCCGCACGGGCTTGACCTTGAAATATTTACCTTCAAAGCTTTGGAACAAGCTTGGAAAAAAGCAAAAAAACCTTCCGAAAAAGAGCATGTATCCCCTTATATACGCTATAATCCGAGTCTGTTTAAAATAACCGGTATAGAATATAAAAAAAATATAAAAAATAAAAGATGGACATTAGACGAGCCGAGAGATTACGAATTTTTAAAAATAATATTTCAAAAAGTTTATACCCAAAAATCGGATTTTTTAATGGAAGACGTTTTAAAGTTTTTAAAAGCAAATCCGGAACCGGAAAAAATTAATTGCGGCATTTCAAGAAACGAAGGCTATCTTAAATCTTTAAAAGAAGATGAAATATTTATGGATAGAATAAAACGGAAAAAAGAATAATTTCAGATGATTTTTTAAAGAAGCCTATATAAATGGAGAAAACAATATAAAATATTTGAAGGCTCATTTTAAAAGCAAGCCGAATATCCCCTTTTGTAATCAAAATGAATATAAATAAATCGGAAATAATAATAAGAGCCGACGCTGCTACGCAAATCGGCTCTGGACATATAATGCGATGCTTAACCCTTGCCGAAGAATTAAAAAATAGCGACGTAAACGTTGAATTTATATGCAGAGAGCATAAAGGAAACCTAATAAATTTTATAAGTCAAAAAGGTTTTAAGGCTCATATAATTCCCCCGCCAGTCGAGCTTTCGTCCGACCCTTCCGAATATAAGGGATGGCTCGGAGCGACTCAGACAGAAGACGCCGAATCCGTCATATCCGTTTTAAATAAAAAAAATAAAGCGATAGATTGGCTTATAATAGATCATTATGCTATAGATTATAGATGGGAGCAAAAATTAAGACCTTATGCGAAAAAAATTATGGCAATAGACGATCTCGCAAATAGAAAACATGATTGCGATCTGTTGTTAGATCAGAATTTTTATCTTGAAAAAGATAGATATAAAAACCTTGTTCCAAAACATTGCATACAAGCGCTCGGACCAAAATTTGCTTTGCTCCGAAAAGAATTTGCAGAGGCGAGAAAAAACCTGCGCAAACGAACCGGAGAAATAAAACGGATACTTATATTTTTCGGTGGCTCGGATAATACAAATCAGACAAAAAAAGCGATAAATGCTGTAAAACGATTAAATAAACCGGATATAAAGGTTGACGTAATACTCGGCGCTTTAAATCCGAATAAAGAGGAA
>JAOZTP010000100.1 GCA_029939135.1 Desulfobacterales bacterium | reverse complement strand
GTAGGATATGCAAAATCTATATCTGAATGTTTGGCAAAACCCGCTATAATGTCTTCGCATATTTGATGCTCGGTAACCCTTCGCATTCTCGGTTTTACTATATAACGCATGGTTAAACAAACCCCGCTTTCTTGAATCGAAGTATAAACTGTAGGAGTAAGAACGTTAAAAAATATCATATATTGTCTTGCGGCTTTTATAATTTGTCGCTCCGCATCTTTGGTAAGATATGCCGCTCTCGCTATGGCTATTTTAAGAAGTATTTTTTTTGCTTTTTTCCAGTCGCTTTCAAAGGTTATAAGCATAGGAATTTCGTTCCATATATAGTCAAAACCGGTATGATAATTTGTAAGGGTTTCTCGTATAGCCAAGTTGTTGGGGATATGAATGATCCTGCCTGTGCTTTGGTCCCCGTCAACCCACTCTCCCACTTCCACTACGCTGAATTTAAAAAAACCGATTCTTATTACGTCTCCGGTAGTATTTTTTAGCTGTATACGGTCTCCGACAACAAAGGGCTTATTCCATATAATAAAAAACCATCCTATCATATCGGTTACGGTATCTTTCATTGCAATAGCTAATCCCGCGCTTGTAAGCCCTAAAAATGTAGCGAGGGAATCGATACCTTTTATCCAAACTCTGCCAAGTAGTAGTATTATTAAGAATGTGTATACATATGCTGTTGATCTACGCCATATATAAGCCTTTTTAACGTCCTTTATTCTTCTTTTTATTACGTTGCATGCTATAAGTTTTAACAGAAATAAAATTATAAATATAACCGTGGAGGTTATTAGCTTTTCTAAAAGCTTCGATGACATGCCGGTACATTCGAATATATTTATAAGGTAGTCCAAACTTTATCTCCGTAATTTTATTTATAAGCGGCAGTATTAAAAGAGCTTCTTTGGACAAACTCCGCCCTTTTTCCGTCGTTCCATTGGTTTAGCGGTCTTAAATATCCTACTATTCTGGAATATACCTCTGTTTCTTCGCCGCATTCTTTGCATTTTTCCGATTTCCCGCTTATATATCCGTGGGTAGGGCATACGCTGAACGTGGGAGTAAGGGTAAAATAAGGAAGCTTAAAATTATCGGTAACCTTTTTTATGACCTTTTTTATTACGGTTATATCCGTAGTTTCCTCTCCCAAAAATATATGTAAAACGGTTCCGCCAGTATATTTTGTTTGAAGATCGTCTTGATGTTTTAAGGCGGTAAATATATCTTCCGTGTATGACACCGGAAGCTGGGACGAATTTGTATAATAAGGCTCCGCGCCTTTTTTAAGTTCATCTTCGTTTGCGCATACTATATCGGAATACAGTTCTTTATCTGTTTTAGCAAATCTGTATGTAGCCCCTTCCGCGGGGGTTGCTTCAAGATTAAAAAGAGTGTCTGTCTGTTTTTGTATTTCAGTTATTTTATCTCTTATGAAATCCATCGTTTTCAATGCAAAATCTTTCCCTTTTTGGCTTGCTATATCCCCTTTTATAAAATTCAAACAGGCTTCGTTCATTCCTATTATGCCTATTGTGGAAAAATGATTTTTCCAATAAAAGCCTGTTTTCTTTTTTATATCTCTGAGATAAAATTTTGCATAAGGATATAAGGTTTTTTCGGTAAACATTTCCAAAACTTTTCTTTTGATTTCAAGGCTTTTTTGCCCGATTAATATAAAGCGTTCTAACCTGTTTAAAAAGTCTTGCTCATCTTTCGCCAAATAGCCTATCCTCGGCAGGTTGATGGTTACCACTCCTATGGATCCGGTTAAAGGATTTGCTCCGAATAGTCCGCCGCCTCTTTTTTGAAGTTCTCTGTTATCAAGACGAAGACGGCAGCACATTGATCTGGCGTCTTCGGGAGACATATCCGAATTTACGAAATTAGAAAAATAGGGTATTCCGTATTTGCCTGTCATCTTCCAGATCATTTCAAGATTAGGATTATCCCAGTCAAAATTTTTTGTTATGTTATAGGTAGGTATAGGAAATGTGAATACTCTTCCTTTTGCGTCCCCTTCCATCATAACGCTTGCAAAGGCTTTATTGAATATATTCATCTCCTCCTGATAATCTCCGTAAACGCTGTTTTGTTCTTTTCCGCCTATTATAATAGGCATGTTTTTCAAGGTTTCCGGAGGATACAGATCCATAGTAATATTTGTAAAAGGAGTTTGAAAGCCCACGCGCGTAGGTATGTTTATGTTAAATACAAATTCCTGAAGCGCCTGCTTTACCTCTTTATAATTAAGGTTGTCGTTTCTTATAAAAGGAGCGAGAAACGTGTCGAAATTTGATAAAGCCTGCGCGCCGGCTGCCTCTCCTTGCAGGGTATAAAAAAAATTTACTATTTGCCCTAAAGCGGAACGAAGATGTTTTGGCGGAGCGCTTTCAATCTTTCCAGCGACTCCTTTAAAGCCTTGTTTTAACAGATCGTAGATATCCCACCCTACGCAATATACGGAAAGCAA
Source organism: Desulfobacterales bacterium (assembly GCA_029939135.1). Taxonomy (GTDB): domain Bacteria; phylum Desulfobacterota; class Desulfobacteria; order Desulfobacterales; family JAFDMD01; genus JAFDMD01. The sequence continues at coordinate 5,355 of JAOZTP010000100.1, read as the reverse complement.
GCTAAGATCATGTATATGAATGTCTCCGCTTTTATGAGCTTTTCTTATTTCCGGCGGATATATTTTGTTAAGCCAGTATTCTGTAGTTATATTAGAAGATATATAGTTATTTAAGCCTTGTAAAGAATAGCACATATTGCTGTTCTCTTTTATTTTCCAATCCATTTTTTTGATATAGTTGTCTATAAGGTTTACATTGGCGGCGGCGGTTATATTTCTGAGTTGAGCATGCTGTTCTCTGTAAAGTATGTATGCTTTAGCACTTTTATGATAAGGAGAATCAAGAAGGACGCGCTCTACAATATCTTGTATCTCTTCAACTTCCGCAGCATCTCCCGATTTTAGCTGTTGGGCGAGATTAAGAACCTGTATGGTAAGTTTTAGCGCCTCTTTCTCGTCGAATTCTTTAGCGGCTTTTCCCGCTTCTTTTATTGCGTTTGCAATTTTTTTGGAATTAAATTCAACTATTCTTCCGTCTCTTTTTTTTATTTTTTTAAACAATTAATTTTCTCCTATTCTATTTTCATTTGTCTAACTTTGTATTTTGCCCGTTTACTGCGGTTAAAATTTTCGCAAGCCTTGAAAACGAACAAAATTCTTTGTTATACAGCGGAATTTTATTATTCTTTTTTACGATTAATTCTTTTTAATTTTTCTGTTTATATTTTAATTAAGGGATTTCGCCTCGCCGCGCTCGTCGAAATGACAGGCAAAATAACGTTTGCAGAGATGACAAGTAAAAACATTACTTCCTGTTATTTCAAACGCAGCGAAAAACCGCTTAATTATTTTTAAGAAATAAAAGCGAATATAACCGCTTTGACTAAAAAAACCTTTGACAAGAGTTTCAAGGTAAAGGCGAGTATAGTCCTATATGTTGTGTGTGTCAAGAAATTTTATACAATATATTGTGGTAAACGGCGTATGTGTTAATAGATACAAGATAAAAAAAATTTAAATAAAAAAGACTTTTTACCATCCGCCGGATGCTCCGCCTCCTCCGAAACCGCCTCCGCCTCCGGAAAATCCGCCGAATCCGCCGGAGCTTCTTCCTCCGCTTCCCAACATGCTTCCCACTACAAGCCATGGAAGTATTCCGCCGCCTTTTCCGCCTCTTCTTCCGAATCCTCCGAATAAAAGCATAACTATCAACACTAATACAGCGCCGGGAAGATGGGATGTTTCTTTTTGTTTTTCGGCGTTTTTATACTTTGCCAATTCCTGATCCGACACCTGATATTCTTTTGACGCAAAACCGTATATTGCGGCAAGCCCGTTTTTTATTCCCGTATAAAAATCTCTTTTTTTAAAATATGGCGTAATAACATTTCTTATTATAAATCCGCTTTTAACGTCGGTTAAAACCGATTCTAATCCGTAGCCTACCTCTATGCGGATTTTTTTCTCTTTTAACGCTATAAGTAGAAGCGCCCCGTTATCTTTATTTTTTTGTCCGAGTTTCCAAGTTTCTACCGTTTTTAATGAAAAATCTTCTATATTTTCCTGTTCCAAGCTCGCAATTGTAAGCAGCGCTATTTGAGAAGATGTGCGAGTTTCGGCATCTTTTAAAAAATTTTCCAGTTCGGCTTCTTGGTTCGGGGCAAGTATTTCGGCATAATCGTTTATTCTTCCTTTAAGTTCCGGAACATCCAAAGCAAATGCCGCTTGAGATAATAAAAGGAATATAAGCGCAAAGATTATTTTTTTATACATTTTATTTCTCCAAAATTTTTACGTCGTCTGTAAGCTCGTTTATATCATCTTTTTTTATAGGAAAATGTTTTGCCAACAAATCGCCGCATTCGGATACGGCATTAGACAGATGTTCGGCGACTTTATCTTTTTTAATTCCTTCGATAATATAAGCGACTATTCCGTTCCACTTGTCGGCATCTATCTTTTGGGATATTCCCTTGTCCGCTATCATTTCCACCCTATGTTCTAACAGGGATATAAATATAAGAATCCCTGTTTGTTCTTTTGTATAACATACGCCAGATTCTATAAAATAGCGCAAAGCCCTTTGACTCGTTTTTTGTTTCATAATTTTTTTCGGCGTTATTAATCTGTCTATATAAGATATATTGGCTATGAAATAGGCTGCGGAAATAAATATAAAAGTGGAAAAGCCGTAAAAAAAAAGCAGGTAAGCCATATTATAATCCCAAAATTTGCTTTGAAGCCAGCTTTCTATGTTGTGAACAAAAAAGGTTATTGTTACAAAATATATAAAACCGGCAAAAACAGCAAAAATGAGTTCGTAAAGCGCATAGCTTGAGCTTTCTTTTATAAAAGCTACCGCAATTTCTCCGGATGTTTTACTCTCCGCTCGCGTTACGGCGTTTTTGATTATATCTTTTTCTTTATCTGTTATTTTGAGCTTTGGCATTATGTTTCCTCTGTTGTCCGACGAAATTTCATCATTGTTTTTTGCGATTAACTATTTGTAATAATAGGAATTTCATCTATTTATAATTTAATTAAGGGATTTCTCCTCACTTTGTTCGTCGAAATAACATCGTAAAAAAACGACCGGTAAAAATAAGAAGTCTGTCATTTCAAGCAAAGCGAGAAATCCCTTTATTGTTTCCTTTACCTTTTTATAATCATCCTTTTTTGTGTCTAATTATCAATCTGTCTCCAGAAATAGACGCTTAAATTCGGAATTTTAACGGGCTGTTTTCTAATAATTTTATCTCCGATTTTTATATGCAGCTCGGAAGAATTTTTTAATATTTTTATAATAGGCGCAGACGGCATTCCTTTGCCTATTATTTCGAATAAAGGATGCGCCTGTCCTGCCGTCGAATATGCGGCGATAGTTCCGTTTTTATAATTAAGCGTATAAAATCTCGCTTCTCCGTAACGCTCCGATTTAAAATTAGGATCCGGAGTATATGTCGTAAAATATAAGCAGCCTCCGTAAAGTATCGGAGAGCATGCAAGTTTTTCTCCTTTTTCGGCAAATTTTATATACCATCCTTTTTTACTTTCAATCTGTTTCAATATTTCGGTTTTATCTTGAGATAAAATAAGCTTATCCGTAAGATCTACAAGGTCGTCTTCGGTTAAATTTACGCAATCTTCGTTTTTATTATTTTTTATCGCATAAAAACGGTTTAAAACCTTTCTATTATAAAGCTCCGTCATGTCTCCGGTGCCAAAAAAAACATATCCGCCCCGGGTTGCGGCGCCGGCTTTAGGGGCGTAAAATATTTTTTTTTCAAATCCGTCTTCTACGGGAGCGGAAAAAAGCCTTCTTATTTCCCAATTTCCGTCTCTATTTTTGTCGTCTATTGCAAAAAGATTTCCTCCGTAATCTCCGGCGTAAATTATATCCTCTATTCCGTCTCCGTCTTGATCAAAGCAGGATGCGTTGATTATGGAACGATTCATTTTAAAATAATTATTATAATTAAAACCGGTCAATGTTCCGTCCGATACCTTTACCGTAAAAATAGATCTGCCCAACGAGTTATTAGCGTCGTATCCGCCTGATATAAGAAATACATCCTCCGCCGTATTTTGACCCGTTTTGATTTTACATATATCGGCGGCGCCGCGGGATTCCCCTGGTTTTTCTTGTGTATAAGCGATAGGCTCTTTGTTTATATCATAAAGAAATACGGGACGCAGCCGCAAGGTTATATCAAGCGCATAATATTTTTTCCCTTTGCCGCCTTCTCCGAATAAAATTATTTTATAATCTTTGTTCTCAAATATAACATAACGCGGGCTTGCAATATAACTATCCTGCCGATTAATTAACGAAGATAAAAGGCTTAATTGATCCGGCGGAATAAAAGCCCATAATTCTTCCGCAATATTCTTATCAAAGCATCGAAGTGTTCCGTCGTCCGCCAGCGTAAAAACCGATTCTTTATCTTCATACTTCACTATATTTTGCGAATCTATAATAAATTCCGGCAGCATGGCTTTTTTTGCCCAAATCTCTTTTACTATATTGTCCCTTTCTTCTTGAGTATTAACTCCCAGCATAGCCGGAGTAAGCAAGGCATTGGAAGTTTCAAATCGGTTAAAAGCGTTAGTAAGATCGGTTGTTCTTTCGGTATAAGTATATATATATTTTTCGGCGCTTGCAATTTTATATCCGAATATTATTAAAACCGTAACTATAAATAGCCTTTTATATAACCCGCTTTGAATGTTTATCATATTTTTATTATATTTGAGAGCAATGTTGAAGAGATATAACCCGTTAAATCGAAAAAACAGAGAGTCCGCAAGCCGAATAACAAGCAAATATTGGTTTTTACCGCCTCTGTCAAGCTAATAAAAAGACAGGCAAAAACAGGTTCAAAAGAGTTTAGACTTGACAAAAAATAAAGTTATGTTTTATCAATAAAAGATTACTATATTTTAAGGAAAATTATTATATTTCAATCATATTAAAAATTATGAATTTTAATAAGACAATATATCCCAAATATCCAAAAAATTTTGATGCTTTCAAGATAATAGCAAAAAAAAAATCGCATACTTCCCTTCTTTTTTCATATTGCTTTATAATTCATTGGAATATCGTCATTTTAATTCAAAAACAGAGCGCAACTCGCATGAAAGATTACCGCTGTTTTTTTTAACTTTATTAATTTTTTTATAAGGAGAACTCATAATGGAAACCCAAACGGCTGAGATTACTTACGGAGCCTTGGCGTTGCTGCCTGCAATATTAGCCATTGCTTTGGCTATATGGAAAAGGCAGGTTATTGTTTCCCTACTTTTCGGAGTATTTGTAGGAGCTACAATTATTAACGGCTATAATCCGCTCAAAGGGCTTACGGAAACTTTTTCAACCTTTATAGTTGAAAAATCTCTTGCGGACTCTTGGAATATCGGCATATTAACCTTTTGTATGGCGATAGGAGGCATGATAGGGATTATAGGGAAAATGGGAGGCACCCGCGCTATTGCAGACGCTTTAATAAAAAAAGCCACAGGAGTTCAATCTACACTGCTTGCCACCGCAATGATGGGGGTTGCAATATTTTTTGACGATTACGCAAACTCTATGATTGTCGGAAATACTATGAGACCTATAACCGATAAACAAAAAATATCGAGAGAAAAACTTGCTTATGTTATAGATTCTACCGCCGCGCCAATATCCTCTATGGCGCCTTTATCAACATGGATTGCTATGGAACTGGGGCTTATAGCCTCCGGTCTTGAAACCGCAAATATAGAAGCAAACTCAATGCTTGTATTCTTCCAGACAATCCCTTTTAGATTCTATTCGATTTTTGCGGTGCTATTAGTATTTTTTCTTATTTTTCAAAAAAAAGATTACGGCTCTATGTTAAAAGCTGAAATAAGAGCAAGAAAAACAGGCGC
>JAOZTP010000012.1:22751-26032 GCA_029939135.1 Desulfobacterales bacterium | reverse complement strand
TATTGCGAATGCGGCAAAACTACAAATCTTACTACGGATATAAAAGAATATGTTCCTACAGAAGCGGTAAAAAAGGAGATTGAATCTTATTTGGCGAACGCCAAAAATATAGATTATATAACCTTTTCCGGCTCCGGCGAGCCTACTTTGCATAGCAAAATAGGAGAGATTATAAATTTTTTAAAAGATAACTACCCTCAATATAAAATAGCTCTTCTTACCAACGGAACCCTTTTTCATAAAAAAAATGTTATCGATCAAGTTATTAATGCAGACGTTATTATCCCTTCTTTGGACGCCGTATCCGAAAAAAATTTTAAAAAAATAAATAGACCTTGCCCGTCTTTAGATATTAATAAAATAATAGAAGGGCTTGCATTATTACGAAAAAAATTCAAAGGAAAACTTTTATTAGAGGTTTTTATAATACCTGAAATAAATAATAACAAAGAGGAACTTGAAAAAATTAAAAATGCCGCATTTTTAATTGCGCCGGATAAAATACAAGTAAATACTTTGGATAGACCCGGAACTGAAGCGAATATTAAGCCTATAAATAAAGCTTCAATTGAAAAAATTGCAAAATATTTTAATAATGCGGAGCGTATTTCAAACAATAAAAGGGGCGGAAAAAATTATTTTAATGATGATACGGAAAATAACGAAGATAAGATTTTATCCGCCATTAAACGAAGACCCTGCACTATAGAAGATATTATAAAATTTACAGGAATTAAAAAACAGGAAGCGGAAAAAATTATTAATAATCTTTACAAAAATCGTAAGATAAAAAGAACGAAGATTGAGCGGGGGGTGTTTTTTCATTAAGCTCGCCGTATAAACAGCCATAAGATGTTTAACTTTTTTTTGACTATCGGCTATCAAGCAAAAGCGAAGCAAAAAAACGCAAGCGCCTATAACTTTTATAACCATCTTTTTTTCTGATTATAATAATGGGGGGTTTCCGTAGGAAGAAAATAAGGGCGTTGGCGGAAGCGCATGGGAATCGAACCCACCCGGGACGGTATTAATGCCCCACACCGGATTTGAAGTCCGGGAGCCCCGCCAGAGAGCTGGGCGCTTCCATAAAAAGTTAGTTTTTATTGTTGTTCGTTTGTAGAAACTTTAAGATTCACTCCTATTTGATCCAAAAAGAGTTCCTTAACCCATTCGGGCGGTCTTTTGTTTTCCCATACGCATGTTTTTATATATTTTTTGCGTATATCGCCATATTTTACAAAAGGAGAAAACGAGCCTTTAAGTTTGCCGGCGTTCCATCTCTTATAATAATCGACTGCTTTTTTATCTCCGTATTTTTCAAAAAAATGAGTCCGTTTATTGGAATTAAACTCTCCGAGATAAACAAAATCAATGATTGAAGTAGCCATTGTATCAAACAAAAACTTATCATTATTTGATAGATGTTTTGTAACGTCTATGGCAAAATCTCCGATTAGAATCATTTTCTTATCTCCAACGGACAAGCTTTCATAATATACTTTAGGTCTTTTCGCAATATTAAACCATTCCTGCAATATTTCGGTCGCTTTTTTGTAGTCATAATCGGGCCAAACTTGAGATATTATATTTTCTATAATTTTTCTATCTATTATTCCTTTTTCTCCGTTTTCGTCTATAATAATAGGCTCAATTATTTTTTGCTTCTCTTCTTCCGTTATTTTTAACTGAAATGCCGGATAATTTTTTTTATTATAATCAATTTTACCGTAATCTATAAAAGCGAGTATATCTGCAAAAGTATCCTGCGGCATTCCAAAGACAATCTCGTCTTCATTTGATTTTCCCGCTCCTTGTTTATGTATTAATATTATTTTTTTATCATTTGGAAATTTCGCCGGCGTTATAAGAAAAGATGGCCTTATAAGACCTCCGGAAAATGTGTTTTCTCCGCTTAAAAGGATTTCTTTATTTACCGCGGATATTACAAGATTACATATAATCAGAAGAAATAATATCAGCAGAATCATTAAAATTGATACGCGCTCGTTCACTTGCCGCTAACCTCCGCTTCTATATCTCCGTTTCTTGAGCCTATAATTTTAAGTTTTGCTCCGATTCTATCAAGAAACAATCCTTTAACCCATACTGGCGGTTTTTCATTTTTTAAAACGCGGGCTTTAATATATTCTATTCTTGCTCTATTATGCTTTGCTAACGGCGGAAGCATGTCTGCCGGATTTTCGAGCCAGTTGTTATAATAAGTCAATGCGTTGTCTGTTCCGTATTTTTTTAAAAAACGGAGTCTTTCTTCAAAATTGAAGCTGCCGAGATAAACAAAATCCATCATTTCTGTGGCAAGGGTATCGAATATGAACTTATAATAAGCGGATATTCCTTTGGTTACGTCTATCATTATGCTTCCTATTACGATCATTTTATGCCCGTTATTTTCCAAGCTTTCATAATATATTTTGGGTCTTTTATCAATTTTAAATGAGCCGCGTAGATTTTCGGGCAATTGGTCGATGTTATAATCGGGCCAAACCTCTTTAAGAATGTCCGTTAAAATTTTTTTATCTATCTTGCCGTTATCTCCTTCTTCATTGATAATTACAGGGTTTATTATATTTTGATCATCTTCCGACATTTTTATGTTAAAAACAGGATAACGCTTGTTTTCCAGTATAATTGAACCGTAATCTATAAAGCCTATCAATCCTGCAAAGTCTTCTGCCGTCAAACCGAATAATGAAGCGTCCGAACTTGTATCCGCTTCTCCGTGTTTGTATATATAGACTATATTTTTATCGGAGAAACGAATCGGAGATATTAAAAAGCCGGGCATTGTCATCCCGCCTACAAAGGTGTTTTCTTTACTTGAAAAATCAACTGTTAAAGCGCTGAATGTAAATCTTACGATAACAAGAAGAAATACTAATAAAAGTATGGTTAAAAGATCAACTAAAGTATCGCCTATTTCATCGTCTGCATATAAAGGTAATCTCATGTTGTTACCGCTTTTAATTCAAGTTTTTTTATTCGGAAATTTTTTTTATTCCGACGCGTATTGCATCGGATTTATTTGAAAATATCGGATTTATTTTTTCTACGCTTTTATGAAGTTTATATATGTCTTTGAAAAAATGCTTTAATGTATCGGAAAGCGCTTCCACCTTTATTGCCGCATGGTCCGCAGTGCTTGAAATTTCGGACGAAGTGGCATTTAAATTTTTTGAAAGATATGTAAATGTTTCGGATAATTTTTTGACATTGTTATTCATAATATTAACATTACTATTTATAATCGCTAAAGAACTTAG
>JAOZTP010000012.1:0-22651 GCA_029939135.1 Desulfobacterales bacterium | reverse complement strand
TGACATTGTTATTCATAATATTAACATTACTATTTATAATCGCTAAAGAACTTAGGAAAGTCTCTTGCTTTGATAAGAAGTCCTTATACTCCTGATCATAAGAGCGTCTGCGATGCTTGGCATACATTCCAATTAATTTTAATCTCATTTGCGAAACGATCTTAGATAATAGATTATTATGAAGTATTAGATTGATTCTTAACGAAATTCCGCCTCCGAACGCTCCAAAAAGGGTTGTGTAAAAAGCGGTGTCAACGCCGCTTAATATATTATTCATTTCATTTAAAAGCGTAGCGGCATTACCGCTTCCGGAAGTAGCCATTGCCCCTCTTAACCCGGACATTGCAATAATTAAACCGAATACCGTGCCGAGAAAGCCAGACGTAATTAAAATGTTAGACAACGATACTATCATATTTAAATATCTGCCCACTTTACTTTCATATATTTTCACATATTCTTTCGGCATATTCAAATTGGTATCGACAGATTGATTACTAACTTCATTAATTATACTTTTCCCGATGCCGTTTTCTTCCGTATCGGAAATAAAAGCGTTATTTTCGCTACACAACAGAGATTGCTGCTTATAAGAAAAGAATAATCCTAATAAAAATATTAAGGTTATAATAATTAGAAAGATTTGCGAGGTGGTATCTAATGCAAAAACGTATTTGATAAATATTAAAATCATAACCGCCAGACTCATAGCAGAAAATATTGTCCAGCTTATAAATGTTTTGGTCAGCAGCTTTTTCATATCTATCTCTCTTTTTAAATTTTTATATGTTTATTCCATTCGGGCTATTATCTAACTTCCCCTCGCCGCGCTCGTTGAAATTACGCGGTAAAAAGACCTTCTTTGACATTACAAGTAAAAAAAGCGCTTTCTGTCATTTCGAGCAAAAATAAAAATCCTTTTCTTATTTTATTTGCCTTTTTATAATCATGTTTTTTATGTTTTAAATCAGTCATAAGCGTTATTATAATACTTTCATTAAAAACAAAAGAAGTCCTAATAAAAATACGCTTATAATAAAAAATATTATAAGGCTTACTACCGCTATTATAAAATTGATTATTAATTTATTTCCGGCATTATAAAAATCAATTTCCGAAAGAGCGGCGATCTGTTGGAAATTTTTACCGTCCGCCGCGGAATCGGCTGTGTCTGCCATTATTTTTATTGAGTATGCGGGGAAAAAATCTTTTCTTGTATCTTCAAAAGCTTCATCAAGCCGCTTTCCCGAAATTGCGCTATTATAAACCTCTTTTATGACTATTTGAAAGTAGCTTTTTTCGTTTGCCACGGCTATATTAAGCGATTCTTTTAGATTAATGCCATTGGAACAAAGAAGAGATAATTTGCGAAAAAATTGGCTTAATAAAAAATATTTTCTAACTTTTGCTATGGAAATATTCCATGAAATAAAAAACTTATCGCAAGAAACAGGGTTGATAACCGCTACTATCAGTAAAAACGACAGAATTATTACGCCTCCGTTAAATAATAAAGGCAAAATTTCTTTTATATTGGTTAAGATAAATGTAATTTTTTCGTTTATCAACTCAGGCAAATATTGAACGAGATTAGGTATTATATTATAAAGAGCCGCTTTAAATACGCGATAAGCCGCAGTTAGAATAACTCCGATCAAAAAAAAAAAAAGTCCGTTTTGTAATAAAAGACGAGCCGTTTTATTTTTATTTTTTTTTAAATTATAAAGTATATACTTTAGATCTTTTTCGGTCTCGGCTTTGGAAATAAGAACATCTTCGACATCTGATAGAATAAATTCTTTTTTTATCGCCGAATAAAAAGACTTGCCTTCCGAAATAGCGGAAGCTACGGCTATTTCTTTACGAGCGGGCTTATTTTGTTTATCTAAAAGATATACGGCTATTTTGTTTATCGAAAATTCCGCATTCAGCAATATAAAAACTTTTTCAAAAAATATCTCTTTTTCTCTGATCAACATAGAATTTTACCGAAATTTTATTTTTTTACTCTTCTGAATTTTTTCGACGAGGCCGCTCCATAGCCTAAATATATACTCTCTGGCGCCATCCCCTCTTTTTTTACGATAATATGATTTTCGTTTACTTTCAAAAGCGTATAACCCGAAATATTATCTCTTACTTTTACTACTCGATTTGTATTGTTTACAACTATTACGGCTTTCTCTTTCAAATAATTTATTGCAAACACTTTGATAAAATCGGAAGCCGATTTTTCGGGAATAACATATTTTGTTACCGTTTTGCTTTTTTTCCCGGCAGGCTTTTGCCCTTTATTTTTGTTTGCCAAAGATAAGTTTTCAATATCTCTTTTAAGCTCCGCTATCATCTTCTTTTTTTTAAGTTCTATTATTTCATTTAAAAATTTCTCATCTTCTTGAAACTGCTCTTTTGTAGCTTTTTCGATTTTCTTTTTTATGAGTCCTTTTTCAACGTCTCTAATGTCCTCTATACCGGATCGAACCTTTTCTATATTTTGCTGCATCGCCTCTACATTTTTTAAAAGGATGTCATCTTCTTTCGGTTTTAAAGCGTAATGGACAAAATATAAAATAGTAAATATTACAACAAGTAGTATTGATAATATTATCACATTTTCTCTACTAAATTTATATTTCATTTTTTACCATATATCCTTGCATTAATTACGGCTCCTTTTCTTTCTCCTTCTATCGAATGAATTAATAGAAAATTTTGAAAATTATTTAAAAGCATTTTGATCGTATATATTTGCTCAAAAATATCGCCGTTAATACTTATGGTAATATCTTTATATTTTCCTATATAATCGGTGACAGTTGTTTTAATATCTTCGTTTTCGCCAGCATAAGCTATTTGTAATTTACCCAAACCTATTTTTTTCATGGAATAGAGTTTTTCCATATTTGCGTCTAAATAATCTAATGATGATTCGGAAAGCGGAATAAGCTCGTTATAAATGTTTATATCATTAAGAGGGACGGCAAGGCTTATATCCGAAATATCTTTTCCGACTCTGAAATTATATATTCCCTCAAAAAATAAAAAAAAAGCCGCAATAATCAATATAGCGGACGTAAATGTTTTTATTATATCTTTCAATTCTGAAAACCTAAAAAAAACGTATGAAATATTTAGAACCGTCTATTCTTATTTCGCCGTATCTTATAAGTTTTTCCATCATCGCCATATCGTCTTCGCCGGTTGTTTCCAGCTCGAGCAAACCGTTATTTTTATATTTATATTTTTTTATTTCGCTATACGGCAAATTTAAAGCGGTTCTTAAAATTGTTCTATAAACCAGTAAAGAAATATTGCTGCTTGCAATTACGCTTCCGGCTTTTCCAGCAACTTTATTTTCAAAATCGCGGTAAAAAATTCTTGCTTTTTCATAATGTTGTTCCGCCAACTTTTCTTTTGAACTTTTTACAATCAGCCCGACGCTAAACAGCGTTAAGGAAAATAGAAATAAAGCTATCGAAAAATAAAAAAAGAGCAAAACTCTGTTTTGGAATTTTACCATGAAACTTCTACCATTATAGCGACTTCGGAAACTCTTTTCTGACTCGTTTTATATTGAAAGGGAATTCCGAGCACCGGAATATCTCCTAGAATCGGCACTCTTTTATCTGTTTTTGTCTCCTCTTCCGACATTAATCCGCTGATTAAGATCGTACTTCCGTTTTTGATATTAACAACCGTTTGCGTCTGTTTCAAACTAAGACTTGGAGCTTCTACGGTAGCGTTATCTCCCGCCTGAATAGTTCTTCGCTCTTGTAAAGCGGTTATTTCCGGAGATATATAAACAATCGCCTCTTCATCGGATATTATTCTGGGAAGCACATAAAAGCTTAAACCTGTTTGAAGCGGTTTTACTATAATGGAAGTAGTAACCGCATCCGAAGCGGTTCTAGAAGAGTATGACTGGGCTACATAAGACAAGGTTTGCCCTACTATAAGCGAACCTATAGCGCCGTTTAAAACCGTTAAAGAGGGCTTGCTTACAACTTTTACGTCGCCGTATTCTTCCAATGCTCTTATATATGAATTCAGAGCGCCTGCGGCAAATGAAGCCGATATTGATATGGTATTACTCGACATATTCGAAAAACCGCCTGCCGTAGCGGTTAAGCTTTTGTCGCCGTTAAGCACTTTAAAAAAACCGCCGTTTAAAATCGTAGAGCTTAATGCTTTATCCCAGTCTATACCATATTCATGTCCTTGATTTAATGTTACTTCCGTAATTATACCTTTTATATTAACGGGAATTCTCAATCTTTTATTAAGCTTTGCTATAAATTCTCCTATCCTGTCAACAACGTCTCCTCTGTCTCGTATCCATATAGTGCCTGTTTCTTTATGAATTGCAAATTTACCCGTCTCGGTTAAAAAGGGTTGTATGGTATCCGAAAGGCTTTCAACCGTCGAGGTTTTTCCCGAAGCCATTGCCTTGCTAAGCGCCGAAGACATACCGCCGTCCGAATAACTATTTGCGCTTGCGGAGGAGGAAACCGTCCCGCTGCCTCCAACGGTATTGCCGACGCGTGAAGATGTGATTTCAAAAGATTGAGACATTAAAGGAAAAAATATATCAAACAGAGCCTCTTTTTCTTTATAGATATAATAAACTCCGTCTTTTTTGTTCCAAAAAAGTTTGATCTGAGCAAGAAGTCTGTCTAAAGCTATATTAAGAGGAACTTCGTCAAAATCTGCCGTAACGATGGTATTCAATTCATCTTCCGCTCCATCTTTTAAGGAGTAAGAATAACCGCTTAACATAGCGGTTATAACCAATCCAAAGGGCTGATTATACGCCGTAAATGTAATAATAGGCTGTTTTATAATAACAATACCGTTATTCTCTCTTTTAACATATCCGAGGCCTTTTGGTTTAAGAATTCTTGTTAAAATTTCGCTAACGGTTTTATTCTCTGCATTTAAAGTTATAGGAGTATTGATTTGAACGCCTTCCTCAAATTCAAAATTTTTCATGAGCCGGCTAATCGCTCTTGAAAGAGGCTCTTTATAAAAAAAAACTGTCATTTTTTTTTTATAAACATTTTGCTCTATATCAGATTGCGCAGACGCTGTTTTATAAACGTCAACCTGCTTTTTTTTTACGGTTATCGCCTCTTTTTTTATATTGGAAAGTTGTTCGAGATTAATTTCCTTTTTTTCTCCGTCGGAAACGCAACCTCCGACAAAACAAAATGATACTACAGACATTAATATGAAAAGCAATCTTCTACTCATGGAATATACTCCCATCTATTTTTTGTAAGTCATTTTCAGAAAAGAACGATAACAAACCGAAATTTATATCAATATATTTTTTTTTATCTTGCAAAAACTTATGTTCGGCAGCTTTATTTATTATAGATCTGTTTACTAATACTCCTGTTTTAATAATATCTTTTAATTCAATTAAAACATAACTATCATCAAACTCGAGGATTTTATGATATACCTTGTTTTTTTCCTTATTATTTAACCTCTTAATTTCGGAAATAATTAAACGATTCTTTTCAGTCTCCTGTATATCCATTTCCCAGACTTCAATTCCGGCTTTTTTCGAAGCGGCTTTAAGTCCGGTTTTTAACGCTTGAGCATGAATTTTTTCAGCCAGTTTTTTACTCGGATTATTTGCCCTGAAAAACGCCTGAAAAATATCGTCAACAGCCATAGGCTCTATTACAAGATGATAATAATCCTTTTTCATATATCTTTTTATCTTACCATAAAGCCCTTTAAGTATTGTGTTTTCTTCTATGGTATTAATTGCGTTATCTCGTAAAATAGAAATATTATTTTCTTTTAATATCCCTTTTTTTATCCCTGTTATTATTAAATAATATAAAGTCTCCTTTTTGGTTTTCGGCGTATTCCCAATTACTTCGCCTACCCATCCTTCCACTTTAGATAGTTTCCATAAATCGGAATATGTATAACGGATACCGTTATTCCCTATAGTAACGATAGTCGCATTATAAAAAAAAAATCCCGAAATAAATATTAACAGGACAGATAATCCTATTATCAAAAGAAAAAATTTGCTTTTTTTTTTTTGATAATAGCCCTTATTAACGTTTTGAGAATTGGTAGCGAGCCCTTGCTCCTTTCTGACCATATTTTTTTCTCTCTTTTACTCTCGAATCTCTTATGAGACAGCCTGCTTTTTTTAAAATTGCCCTTAAATCCGGTTCAATTTGTATAAGCGAACGAGAGATGCCATGTCTTATAGCTCCCGCCTGACCTGTCATCCCTCCGCCTTTTACCGTAACTTGTATATCGAATGCATTTGAATTATCAGTAATTAATAAAGGCTGCGTTATGAATTTTTTTGCCGTATCAACGGAAAAATATTTATCCATCGGTTGTTTATTAATTGTTATATTGCCTGTTCCCGGTTTAAGCCATGTTCTTGCTATAGCTGTTTTACGTTTTCCGGTAGCATAATACGCTTTAACTTTTTCCATCTAATTCTCCTGTGTTATACTGCCAATATTTTCGGCTGTTGAGCCGTATGGGGATGGCTGTCGCCCGCATATACTCTTAATTTTTTATTTAATTTTCTACCCAGTTTGTTTTTGGGAAGCATTCCTTTTACCGCGAGTTTAATTAAATCTTCCGGTCTTTTTTCCATAAGCTTTCTTGCGGATATAGATTTAAGCCCTCCCATGTATCCGCTGTATCTATAATAAAGCTTCTGTTCAAGCTTGTTGCCCGTCAGGACTACTTTATCGGCGTTAATAATTATTAAATTGTCTCCGGTATCGGAATGAGGGGTGAAAAGCGGGGTATGTTTTCCTCTTAATCTTGCGGCTATAGTTGTAGCCAATCTTCCCAAAATCTGTCCTTCGGCATTAATAATAAACCATTCTTGCTTATTATCGGCAGATTTGGCACTATAAGTATATTTTTTCAATTTATTTCTCCAAACAAAAAAAAGTTACAAAAAGCTATAATTAACCTATTATCATCTTAATATTGTTTGGTATAACTACTATATTTATAAATACTGTCAAGAAAAAACTATATTGGCGAGCAAGTTAAAAGGTTTGTATCTCGTTTGATTTATTTATATATTGAAATCAATGCCTTCTTATTTATAGGTTTTTATAATTGATTTGAGTTTGAATTTTTTTTGCTTATTTTAACAAAATAGGCGGATAAAAATTTTAGACTCTGGAATACTTGAAGCATTAAGAATTAAAATTTTTATCCGCCGTCTAAACCAACCAAAGTATTTTTTTAATTATTTTTTTTAGGTAGGGAGCCTGCAACTCCTTCTACGAAGTAATCTATACCCCATATCTGTTCGTCCGTTAATTTTTCCCCTTCTTTAACAGCCGAAGAGCCGTCCTGTTTATTAAAGGGTCCCTGAAACACGAAGGATTTTCCGGCTATTATTTCCTCTTTTTTCTTATTTACTTTGTCGCGTATATCGGCGGGAACCATATCCCCGAAACTTGATATATCTGCGACTCCGCTTTTAATTCCCCACCAATCTTTGTTTGTTTTCCAAGTTCCTTCTGCAACCTGTTTTGCGATATGTTCGTAATAAACTCCCCAGTTCCAAACTGCGGACGTAAGATGAGCCGAAGGAGCGTAAGGCTTCATATCCGAATCGTTTCCTATGGCATATTTTCCGCGCTTTTCAGCGGCTTTTAACGCTGCTGCGGAATCTGTGGTAATGCTGACTATATCCGCGCCATCGTCCATAAGACTATCTGCGGCGGCTCCCTCTTTGGAAGGATCAAACCAAGCGTTAACCCATATTACTTTAACCTTTGCATCCGGATTTACCGAACGAACTCCCAAAGTAAAAGCGTTAATATGACGAATAATTTCAGGAATAGGATGCGATCCTATAACTCCGATTACATTAGATTTTGTCATATAACCCGCTACTATGCCGGTTAAAAATTTAGCCTGATAAATTCTGCCGAAGTATGTTCCAACATTCTCAGCCGTTTTAAAACCGGAGCAATGCATAAAAACCGTTTTCGGGAATTCGGAAGCTACCTTAAGCGTAGTATCCATATATCCGAAACTCGTAGTAAAAATAATATCATAATTTTCTCTCGCAAAATTGCGGATTACTCTTATAGAATCCGTTTCCGGCACAGTTTCAACATAAGAGGTTGTTACTCCCATCTTTTCCAAATGTTTACGTCCCAGATCATGAGAATAAGTCCATCCGCCGTCTCCTATAGGACCTACATAAACAAACGCGGCTTTAAGATCTTTAACATCTTTTCCAAAAACCGTAGTCCCTGTAAACGCCAACATAATGGCAACGATTAATAATAAATGCAATCTGAAAACCTTCATTATCTTCCTCCTGTTAAAAATTAAAATAAATCCTTCGCGACTAAATTTAGACGCAAAAAGGGATGATTATATTACAGAGATAAAAACCGCTCTGCATCTTGTCGCCTCGTTAGAAATCATAAAAAATTAAATTTTTGCGTCATTTTGACGAGCTCGGCGAAGATAAGTCTCTTAATAATGGTTATAAATGAGCAAATAGTTTAAAATTATTTTCGTAGAGACGCTACAACTATATATATCTGGCTTAATTAATGTTTTTCGCCTCTGAAAAAAGCTTCGCCCAAAGAAGCCGGCATTACGGCTATTCTTTTTTTGTTATTCCGAATAGTAGCGATAGTCAACGCTACTATTGTTAATATAAAAGGAAACATAGCCAAAAAATAAGGGGATATGTTAATATCTATTAATTGAAGACGCAATTGTAAAGATAGTGCGGCTCCGAAAAGATACGCCCCGAACATTGCTTTACCCGGATGCCAAAATGCAAAAATTACCAAAGCTACGGCTATCCAACCTCTGCCTGCAGTAAGATTGTCCACCCAAAAAGGCGTCAACACTATAGAGAAATATGCTCCCCCTACGCCCACTATCATACCGCCTATTATTACGGCAGCATAACGATACTTCAATACGGAAAGCCCTATGGAGTCGCAGACTGCCGGCGCTTCCCCTATTGAACGAATATTTAATCCTACTCTTGTATAAAATAGCAGATACCATATTGTCGCAACCGATATATAGGAAAGATACACCAAAGCGTCCTGTATGAAAAATATTTTCCCTATTACAGGTATGGAAGAAAGAAGCGGTATCTTTATATCCATAAGAGGAGTTATTGTTTTGCCGGTAAGCGAATCTCCCAGCAAACCGCTTACTCCCGTTCCAAACATTGTTAAGGCAAGCCCCGAGGCTATCTGACTCGCCCGCATCGAAATGCACACCAAAGCATGCAAAGAAGTTGCAGCGCCGGCTGCAAAAGCCCCCGCGCTTACTGCCAAAATAGTAGAGCCTGTATAAAGCTTTACTACAAACGAAGTTAGCGCTCCTATAAGCATTAATCCCTCCATGCCGAGATTAATTACTCCAGCGCGTTCGCTGATTACTCCGCCCAAAGTTCCAAAAAGTATTGGAGTTCCCATTTTTACGGAAGCCGCCAACACAATAACTATCCATTCAATAGCTGTTGTTTCCATAAGTTAAGCTGTTCTTTTTATTTTAAGTTTATATTCGGCAAAAACATCGGAACCTAATACCGAAAAAAGAATTATGCCTTGAAAAAGATATATCATGGCTACGGGCAGTCCCGCTTTCATCTGCATTATTTCGCCGCCTACAAAAACAAGAGCCATAAAAAAGGCGTTGAATATAACCCCCAAGGGATGCGCCCTAGAAAGCCATGTAACTATAATGCCCGTATAGCCGTAACCAAGCGAAATATTTTGCTGCAACCTGTGATGAACGCCCGTAAGTTCTATTACTCCGGCAAGTCCGGCTATTGCTCCGCTTATCATCATTATTAATATTATAAGCTTTTTTTTATTGATCCCCGAATATTCGGCGGCGTTCGGATTATTTCCTACAATATTTACATAAATCCCGAATCTACTCTTTGACAGAAGAAAATATATTAATAATATTATAAAAATGCCTATCAAAAAACCTATATGAAGATTAATATTTTTTATCATAGGAAGCGTGGCTGCCGGCGCGAAAAGCGCGGTTATAGGAAAATTCAAGCTGTTAGGATCCCGCCAAGAACCGAAGAGGAGGTAATCTACCCAGTTAATGGCTATATAGTTCATTAAAAGAGTCGTAATAATATCATTTACGTTAAAATGCGCTTTAAGAAAAGCCGGAATAAATATCCATAAAGCACCGGCGGTTATACCCGCTACAAACATCATAGGAAGAAGCGTCAAATTATTGGAGCCTCCGAAGGTTAAAGCAACCCACGTAGCCGCGCATGCCCCCATGTAAATCTGCCCGTCCGCCCCTATATTCCAAAGACGCATTTTAGCGGCAAGAGCAACCGAAATACCGGTAAGCATTAAAGGACTCATTTTTAATAAAAGATCCTCTATGCCCCATTTATTCCCGAATATCTGACTGCATACGTTAAAATATGCGGAAAAAGGATTAACGCCTATGGCATATAAAAAAACGCCGCCAGTCAAAAGGGCGAATATAATAGCGCAAATCGTAATAGACATCCGTATGAAACCGGAGCTGTAAATACGTTTTTCAAAAGAAATATGAATCATAATTTATTTTTATATTTGTAAAAATTTAATCCGGATTTTTGCAGGACGAAATATCTACGCCTGTCATCATCAAACCTATTTTTTCAATATTGGCATCCTTTTTTAAAAGCGAGCCTACAATTTTTCCCGCGCATATAACATAAATTCTATCGGACAAGCTAATAAGTTCGTCAATATCTTCCGAAATTAACAATACTGCAAGTCCGTTTTGCTTTGCTTTTAAAATCGTTTCGTGAATAAAACCGGAGGCGTTAATATCAAGCCCCCTTATAGGCTGACACGCAAGTAAAAAGCGCAGATAGCGAGAAAGTTCTCTTGCAAGAATCATCTTTTGTATATTTCCGCCGGAAAGAGTCCCTACCGCTGTTTTTTCTGAAGCCGCTCGGATGTCGAATTCTTTCATCCTACTTTTTGTATATTCATAAATTTTGTCCGTTTTTAAAATGCCGAACTTATTGTAAAAATCAGAGCTGGTATAATCTCTCATTAAAAAATTATAAGCTATGGGCATCCTTTCCACTATTCCGAATTTTTTTCTATCTTCCGGTATATAGCCAACTCCGAGTTTAGACATTTTTATAACGTCCGCTCGATCAATCCTTTTGCCGTTAAATTCGTAATTTCCCTTTGTAAAATCAAGCATACCCGCCAATACTTCCGCCAAAGCCACCTGCCCGTTGCCAGAAACCCCCGCAAGCCCCGCTATTTCTCCTTTATAAATCTCCATATCTATATTATGCAAAACCTGATTCCCCAGCCAGTCTTGAGCGCATATATCCTTAATCTTCACTACAGGTTCTTCGCTTGATTTTTCCGGTTGTTTTTCAGATTCCAAAAATATATTCTTTTTATCCTCTTCCCGCCCGGCTTCGTCCATCATCATAGAAGCAAGCTGGTTAATAGAGGCTTCTCCTCGCTTTATGGTAGCTATTGCTTTGCCTTTGCTCAATATGGTTATTCTATCCGAAAGAAGCGTTACCTCTTTCATCTTATGAGAAATAAAAATGATAGAATACTTCTCTTTTATCATCTTCCGAATTATCTTATATAAAGCTTCCGATTCCTGAGGCGTAAGCACGGCGGTAGGTTCGTCTAAAATTAAAATATTCGCCCCTCTATATAAAACCTTAAGAATCTCAACCCGCTGCTGCTCTCCTACAGTAAGGTCTTGGATCTTTTTGTAAGGATCTACCGTCAAGCTATACTTTTCGCCCAGTTCGCCTATTCGGTTGGAAATTTCAGATAGTTTCAAATTAAAAGATTGAGGCGTGCCTAATATGATATTCTCGGCTACGGTATGATTTTGTATAAGCATAAAATGCTGATGAACCATCCCTATGCCGTTATTGATTGCATGACTTGGATTGGAAAAATGCATCTTTTTGCCGCGTAAAAAAATTTCTCCTTCGTCAGGGGGGTACAAACCGGAAAGAACATTCATTAAAGTTGATTTACCCGCTCCGTTTTCGCCCAAAAGAGTATGGACTTCTCCGCTGCGGCAGTCAAAATTTATTTTATCGTTTGCTACGACTCCCGGAAAAATCTTTGTAATATTACGCAATTCTAAAACAGGATATTTTAACTCTGATAATTGGTCAGGCATTCTAATGCTTTCCTATTGAATTTTATTTATAATTCCCGCCTTAAATCATCTTTTAAAAAAAGTTGCAATATAAAAAAGTTGCAATATATTTATACCGCAAATCGCTTTTACAGAGTCATTTTCATAAGTGCAACAATGAAATAAATTATAAATATAGAAAAGTGCCGTTATTAAAAAAACAATTGCAAAAAAACGGTTTGTTCAAGTAAAAGGCGAATAAACTGCGAAGTTAAACAACAAACCTTTATCAAACATGTTTTTCCTTAAGCATTCCTTTGGTTAAAATCTCAAAAACAAGTTCGATAGTCGGTTTAACATAACCCTTTTTATCGTCGCCGCTTCTTTTGCCTTCTTCCCAAAGAACAATACCTGAAAACGTCGATATTATAATTTGAGCAAACGCCGCCGGATGTCTTTTTATAAAAACGCCTTTTTCTATTCCTTCTTCAAAAATATCCGCTATTTCGTCCGTTATCTGTTTGGTTATCTCCTTTATCTCTTTGATAAACTCCTGCGATAATTTTTTCAAAATTTCTCTTGACTGCAAATGAAAAAGATTTATTAAAGCCATAACGTCAAAATCGTAAGCGTCAAGCAAAATCTCTTTTAAAACTTCTAATTTTGCTTCAGGGCTAATGTCGGCTCTTTCCGCCTTAATGTGAGCAAGTCTCATGTTAAGAAACTGCAATACCTTTAAGGTAATTGAAGCGTAAAGCTCATGCTTATTTTTAAAATACAAATACAAAGTGCCGGCGCTTAACTCCGCCTCCCTTGCTATATCCTCCATCGTCGCCTTATCAAAACCTCTTGCCAAAAAAATACGTTTTGCCGCAACCGTTATCTGTTGCTTGCGCCTGTCTCGCTCTCTTTCTTTTCTTTCTCTTATTCCCATTATACAAGCCCCTATTTTATAAATATTATTTATTAAATAAATAATATACATTTTTTTAATTGAATCAAGCAAAATCGGTATATTTTAATAAATCATAGTTTTATCTATCCGCTATTTTTCGTATAGATGCTATTATTATATTAATTTAATAAAAAAACAACTTCCTAAATTAAGCATACTTCAAAGCTGCCTATACCTTTATATTATATCTTGCAGTCAAATCCCATTATGCCCATAAGACTTGCGTCTCAACTACAATCCATTTGAAATCCATATAATATTGAACTGATAGGAAACATGAAAAATTTTATGCAAAATTCAATTCAGATTTAAGCCAAATGGAAAAACTCTTTATCTTGACACGGGATATTGATTTGGTTATTGCGGAAAAAAAATCCGGTTAAAAAAAAATCAAAAATTTTTAACCGCACAAAACGGACAAACTACGAAGTTAGACAACGAAATTCTAAACGGCTAATCCATAATCTCCTTTAAAACAGAATTTAAAACCATAGAATCTATCTTTTCAGCTCCGGCTTTCAACTCTTTAATATTTTTGAAATTAATAGATAAAGAATAAATACTCTCCTCGAAATTTACCGGCGGAGCAAGACGCATATTAGAAGCCAAATTCAACTTTTTTAAATTATCCTCAAATTTTTTTTTTGCCTTCGTTAATACAGGATAACGCCTTCTTGTCAAAGCCTCCAAAAGAAGTCTTCCTTTTCGGTTATTATCCTCTTTATCGTTCGCAATAATGCCTGTTATCTCCTTATCCTTTAAAACAAGTTCTAAAATCGAAATCCCTTCTAAAATCGAAATCTCCTTTAAAAGAAGCGTCAAAGCCCTTTGTCTGTTCAAACCAACCCGAATCTTATCAAAAAGCCGAATAAAAATCTTCTGTTCCTCCTCCTCAAACCGCTTCATATCCAAAGCCGTAGGCAACGCTACAACATCCTTAACAAGAGCCTCTTGTAAAAAAGAGGGCATTCCATTTATCTTCATAATCTTGTTAAAAAAATCATGAGAATTCGACAGATTAAAAGTATGAGCTTTTTCAAGCATAACATCCTTATCCGAATAAACCTTTAATAAAAGATTAAAAGCCCGCGCCATCTCTATAAAATTCAAAGCCCTTGCAAAGCTATTATCCGATATTGCTATGCCAACCTTTAAATGCTTATCCTTTTTATTCTTTAAATCCATAACATTTGCGAAAATTTTTTTAAATCCGACATTAATACAGGCTTTAACCCTCCGAAACCCGCTTATAATAATAAAAAAATTTTCATTGCGGCAAAGTATCGGAAAATTTACAAGCCCGATCCTTTTTATAGATTCCTCCAAAGCGAACAAAGGCTTATCCGCGCTTATCCTGTAAGAAACGTCCGAAACGTCAATATCCTTAATAAAAACCTCTTCGGTTTTGTAATACATATTAATAATATCCTTAATTAAATTATCAACAGAGAAAAGCCCCATATCTAAAAATATTATAACCGCAAAAAAGGCGACCTCTCTTCCTTTCTTACTCTATATCTCCGCCTCTATAATGAAACGCTAATTTTAATAGACTTTTTTTTTTACATATGCAATAAGCATTTCAATCTAATAATAAGACTTACTAATAATTTTTAAAAAAAATTCGGGGTATAAAAAATGAGACCTTATTTTGAAAAAATGCAGGACTTTGGAAACGCATTAAACGAAAACCAAATTAAAGACAACAAAGAAAATGTCCAACAAATAAAAGATGTTGAAGAGCAAGTAAAAAAAGCGGTGGAAGAGGTTAAAAATGCAGGTTTTCCGGAAGAAAAAATAAACGCAAGGGGACAAATGACAGTTTGGCAAAGACTGCGCTATCTTGTGGACCCCGGAACATGGCGTCCCTTGCATACCCTTTTCAATCCGAATGACAACCCCGAAAAAACCACAAACGTAATTGACGGACTCGGAAAAATATCTGGCAAATGGGCGGTAATAATAGGCTTTGACAACAAAGTGCTTGCAGGAGCATGGCTTCCCGGGCAGGCGGAAAACATCTTTAGAGCGACCGATCTATCAAAAAGATTAAATATACCGCTTGTTTGGCTTGTTAATTGCAGCGGAGTAAAACTAACCGAGCAGGAAAAATTCTATGCGGGCAGAAGAGGCTCTGGCACAACATTTTACAGACATGCAGAACTGGAACAAATGGGAATACCTGTTCTTGCGGGAATCTACGGAACAAACCCCGCCGGCGGAGGTTATCAGGGAATAAGCCCCACAGTATTATTTGCTCATAAAAACTGTAACATAGCGGTAGGCGGGGGCGGAATATTAAGCGGAATGTCTCCCAAAGGCCACTTTGACGTAGAAGGAGCCGAACAGCTTATAAACTCGGCAAAACAATTCAAAGTAAAACCTCCCGGATCAGTTGATATACACTACAAAGAAACAGGTTTCTTCAGATATGTTTACGAAGAGGAAACCGGAGTTTTAGACGGTTTAAAAGATTACATGAAGGACATGCCCGCCTACAATCCGAAATTTTTCAGAGTCGCAGAACCCAAACCGCCCAAATTCGATCAAAACAGCCTTTACAGCATACTTCCTTTTAATCAAAAAAGAGCTTACGTACTCGAAGAAATATTGGCAAGACTTGTGGACGGCAGCGAACACATGGAGTTCAGACCGGATTACGGTCCCGAAGTATATACAGGATTGTGCAAAATAGACGGCTTTCTTGTAGGATGCATAGGAAATAGACAAGGATTTTTAAAAGAAGACTACCCCGAATATGCAGATTACCCCGGCATAGGAGGTAAACTTTACAGACAAGGCTTAATAAAAATGAACGAGTTTGTTACCCTATGCGGAAGAGATAGAATGCCTATAATCTGGTTCCAAGACACAAGCGGAATAGACGTGGGAGATATTGCCGAAAAAGCCGAATTATTAGGACTCGGACAAAGCCTTAACTATTCCATACAACAAACCGACGTTCCCCAGCTTCTTGTAGTTTTAAGAAAAGGAACCGCGGCGGCTCATTATGTAATGGGAGGACCCACCGGGAACAGACACAACGCTTTCAGCTTAGGAGTAGCGACCACCGAAATATATGTAATGCACGGCGAAACAGCCGCTGCCGCAAGCTTTTCTCGAAGACTTGTAAAAGAAAAAGCCGCAGGCAAACCGCTTGAGCCGGTAGTCGAAAACATGAATAAAATGGTTCAGGAATATTATGATAATTCCAGACCCTCATACTGCGCAAAACACGGTTTTATAGATGAAATGGTAAATCTAAACGATTTAAGAAATTACCTTACCGCATTTGCCGGAGCCGCTCATCAAAACCCCAAATCAATATGCCCGCATCATCTTTTAATGACTCCGAGAATAATAAAGGGATAGAGGATAGGAAAAAAACTACAAAGAATCAAATCAATTAAGAGCTTTGCTTATTGAAGCGAGGGGAAATCTCTTAATTATAAAAATCTAATCTGTAGAGACGTTGCAATGTAACGTCTCTATTTTTTTTCAAACCCTACAAATATATTAAACTCCGCTTCAAAGCTTCCGAAAATTTCAACCGCAGGCTTATTAAAAATATTTCAAAGATGAGAATCTTTATACAGCGCATAAATCGGACAAACGACTTTGCTATAAAAAAAATTATTATGAAAGAAGGCGTTCAAATTTTTTTTTGCGTAGCGGCTCTTCGATTAGAAAATAATTTTTAACCATAGGAATACGCTAACCATTTCGAAAATTGAAAATTTCGCTCAACCCCGCAAACGGGCGAGCCAACAATTCTATATATATTAAATCCAGGGCATAACAAAGTGGTTTGCCCGTATGCCTTGCAAACGACCAAACCACTTTGTTATGCCCTGGATTTTGATAAAATAAGGTCAGCCAACTCCCCCTTCTCCATAACTGGCAACTCCTCCTTCTTGCCGTCCTTAAAAAATAAAACCGCCTTATTAGTATCGACTTCAAAACCAGAACCTGGCTTCCCTACAATATTGCCTACAATAACATCCAAATTCTTCTCTTTAAGCTTTTTTAAGGCGTTCTTTTCCAAATCTTCGGTTTCCGCGGCAAACCCTATTACAATCTGCCCTTTTTTCTTATTTAAACCGATCTCTTTTAAAATATCCGTATTCTTGCAAAAACTTAAGCTAATCTTATCCGCTTTCCCTTTTTTTACCTTATGCTCAAAAGTCTCTTCCGCTCGAAAATCGGATACCGCAGCCGCCTTAATAATAATATCCGCATCCTGCGCATTCATAAAAACATTATCCGCCATCTGTTTGGCGGATAATACCCTTATAAATTTAACCCCTTCCGGCGGTTCAAGATGCGTAGGACCCGAAACAAGAACAACATTTCCGCCCCTTTTTTTTGCCGCCGCAGCTATTGCATATCCCATTTTACCAGAAGACGGATTGCTTATAAACCGAACAGGATCGATAAACTCCCTTGTGGGTCCCGCCGTAACCAAAACCTTTTTCCACGTCAAATCCTTTTTAGTTAAAGCTTCGCAAATTCCGTCCGCAATCTTATCGCAATCCGCAAGCCTGCCCTTGCCTTCCGTTTTGCAAGCAAGAGCCCCTTCCGAAGGCTCCATTATAATATAGTCGTCCGCTTCAAGCCTCATAATATTCCGCCTAATCGCAACATTTGCATACATAGCATCGTTCATAGCGGGACATACAATTTTGCGTCCTTTTACCGCAAGCATAAATGTGGTTAAAGCGTCGTCCGCAATCCCGTTTGCAAGCTTACCTATAACATTTGCGGTTGCCGGAGCTATTACCGCAACGTCGCAATCTTTTGCCAAATCAATATGCCCGATTGCGCTTTTATAAGAGCCGTCAAACAAATCAATCAAAACCTTATCTCCGCAAAGCGCCTCAAAAGTAAGAGGCGATATAAAATCGCATGCGTTTTTTGTCATAACAACCCGAACGCTTGCGCCTGCGTTTTGCAAAATCCTAAGAAGCTTCGGCGCCTTATATGCGGCAATGCCGCCGGAAACTCCCAATACAATATTCTTATCCTTTAAAATCTTCATTGCAAAGGCTCTTCGGTTATACTGGCTCCGCTCTCTATAATAATCCCGCCGCCGCCAGCCGAACCTGTTACGCCGCTCCCCCCGCTTGTAGGAGCCACAGCTATCTCCGCGCGAGTTTTAAACTGACCTTCGTCAATATTAATTACGCACCATCTATTAGCCTTTTTAAAAAGCATTACAGAGTTTCCTACCGGAGATTTAAGCCCCGTAATCATAGTCCAATTATCGTTTGCCATACTAGATTTAAAAAACTCCATCAAAGAATCTCTTGTAACTTTGCCTTCATATACTAAAATGCCGCCTAAAAAACCCGGCGTCTCCACCATATAAGAGGATTTTTCATTCAACTCCAAATCTTTTGGAACCATAATATCGTTAAACTCCGCCGTAGGTTTATAAGTCGCCTTTGCCTTTACTGGAGTAGCTTTTTTAAAAACGTCCTCATACCCGCCGCATCCGGCAAAAAGAAAAGAAAAAAAACAGATAAAAAAGAAACTACTTAAAACCGCTTTATTTAATTTCATAATATTCTCCTTTTTTAATTTTTTTGTTATTTAATAAATTACTCCGATATATTTATATCTATCACAGCCTAATATCAAGAAATTTCGCCATATAAAAAAGTAGCTTGTCCGTTTTCGGCGTTATACTCAAATTTTAATCCTCGAAATAAATTATCTATTCCTGCGGTTAAAATTTTCGCGAACCTTAAAAACAAACAAACTACGGAGTTATCCAACAAAATTAATCATTCTTTTTTATGATTAAACATCATTAATAACGGGCGTTACTCTTTTTATATTTAATTTGCAAAGCGACAAGCCTGATGTCTAAATAAATTTAGATGCAAAAAAGAATGATTGAATTTAGATTTATAACAAAGTAGTTTGTTCAAGCATCTTGCAGATAACAATTTTTAATCATAAAAAAGAATAATCAATTTTGTTGGATAACAAAGCAAGAAGTTAGACAGTAAAACTCAAACAAAAAAATAATTGGAATTTCGGCGTAGAACAAAGTAGTTTGGTCGGTTGCAAGGCATACGAAAATTTTAACCGCAGGAATATATTTAATATTTCGAGGATTAATTTTTTTTCAACGCCGCAAACGGGCAAACTACGAAGTTATCCGTCCAAATTTAAACAGAGGAACAGGATATAATAAATGGAAAATAAAACGGAAATTATAACAATATTGGGAGTAGGAAATATACTTCTTACGGACGAAGGGTTTGGGGTGCATGTAATAAGAGAATTGGAAAAGCGCTATAATTTTCCTGAAAACGTTCGGGTAATGGACGGCGGAGTATTAGGGCTTAATCTTTTAAGCGTAATATTAGAAAGCGACAAATTAATCGCTGTTGACGTTATAAGAAGCGGAGGCGCGCCCGGAACTCTTTACAGAATAGAGAATGACGAAATACCGACGAGAATAAAATCGAAAAATTCGCTACATCAATTAGATTTTATAGAATCCCTTACAAAAGGGGCGGCAATAGGAGATATTCCTTATACCGTTATAATCGGAACCGAACCGAAAGATATTGAAAACCATTCTCTTGAACTTACGCCGGAAATCCAAAAAGCGGTTAACCCTGTAATTGATATGGTTTTATCCGAGTTGGATAATTTAGATATTAAATATAAAAAGAAAAATTAAGAGATTTCTCGCTTTGCTTGACAAGACAGGCTTCTTATTCCTGCTTTGTTGTTTTGACGAACGGTTTTTTACTTGTTATTTTCACAAATGCAGCGAGGAGAAATCCCTTAATTAAATTATAAACAGAAAAAAAACCATGATTAAAAACATACGACAAGTTTTAATCATAAAAAATAATAATAAAATTTGGATGGATAACAAAGTAGTTTATTCGTTTGCAAGGCGAAAAAAAATTTTAACCAGAGGAATACATGTAGTATTTCGAGGATTAAAAATTTTTTCAACGCCGCAAACGGGCAAACTACGAAGTTACCCGCCCAAATTAAAAAATGAGGACAAACAAAATGTGCGTTGCAATACCATCCAAAATAGTGGAAATAGATGAAAACAATTTCGGAATCATAGACGTGGCAGGCAGTAGAAAAAGAGTAAGCCTTATGATGTTGGAAGAGCCTCAAATAGGCGATTATGTAATTGTTCACAGCGGTTTTGCAATGCGCAAAGTTGACGAAGCCGCCGCAAAAGAATCCTTAAAAATATTAAAAGCGGCATTTTTAGGCGAAAAAACTTTAGATGATTGAAGCAAAAATCTTTAAAATAAGCGGAATTGTTCAAGGAGTAGGTTTTAGACCTTTTATATATAGGCTTGCAAAAAAGTATAACCTTTTCGGCGAAGTTTTAAATACCGAATACGGCGTTCTTGTCCATGTAGAAGGGGATAAAAACAATATAAACCTCTTTTGTAAAAACATTGAAAAAGAGAAACCGCCCCTATCTCTTATTACAGACATCTCGTCTTGCTCCGCAGAAATAAAAAACTTTAAAAAATTTATAATAGCGGAATCTGCAAACAAAAATCAAAAATCAAAAACCGCTTTAATACCGCAAGACGTATCAATATGTTCCGATTGCTTAACCGAACTTCTAAACCCGCAAGATAGACGCTACAAATACCCGTTTATAAACTGCACAAACTGCGGTCCCCGATATACAATCATAAAAGACCTTCCTTACGACAGACATTTTACCACAATGAAACCCTTTAAAATGTGCGACAAATGCCTTGCCGAATATCAAAACCCGGAAGATAGAAGATTTCATGCAGAGCCGAACGCATGCCCCGTATGCGGACCCCAAGTTTTGCTTTATGACAACCGGAAAAAAATAATTAAATCGGAGGATACTATAGCCGAATGCGCAAATTTAATAAAAAAAGGATATATTGCCGCGGTAAAAGGGATAGGCGGGTTTCATCTTGTTGCGGACGCCGCA
The DNA here is from genome assembly GCA_029939135.1 of Desulfobacterales bacterium. GTDB lineage: Bacteria > Desulfobacterota > Desulfobacteria > Desulfobacterales > JAFDMD01 > JAFDMD01. The sequence goes on along the minus strand of JAOZTP010000012.1, from coordinate 1,574 downwards.
AATAATAATGCAGTTTTAAAAATCAGAAAAAAAAAAAAAAGACCAGACAAACCTTTTGCTTTAATGAGCCTCAATATTGAAGATATAAAAAAATACGCATATATTAATAATAAGGAAAAAAACCTTATCAACTCCTTAACAAGACCGATTATTCTGCTTAAAAAAAAAAAAAAAAACATATTGTCTTCGTACGTTGCGCCAAACAACAACCATTTCGGAGTAATGCTCCCTTATACTCCGCTTCATTACCTTTTATTTGAAAGCCAAAATTTTGCCGCTATTATCATGACAAGTGGAAACATAAGCGGAGAGCCGATTATTTCCGATAATAATCAAGCTTTTGAAAAATTAAGGTCAGTCGCAGATTTTTTTTTAATCCACAACAGAAAAATCCATATACAATGCGACGACTCCATATTAAAACAAAACCAATACAACTTAGAAACAATAAGACGCTCGCGCGGACTTGCGCCCGCCCCCATATTTTTAAACAAAAAAACAAAACCAATACTATCCTGCGGAGCCGAACTTAAAAATACAATCTGCATAACAAAAAAAAACAAAGCGTTTGTAAGCCAATACATAGGAGATATTAAAAGCTTTGCATCATACAAACTTTTTGAAAAAACCGTAAATCATCTAAAAAAAATTACGGACGTTAAACCGGAGATCATAGCCTTTGACATGCACCCGGACTATTTAAGCTCAAGATATGCAAACCAAATAAAAAATGCCGAGCTTATAGGCGTTTGGCATCATCATGCCCACATAGCAAGCTGCATGGCGGAAAACAAAACCGCCGAGCCTACAATAGGCATAGCTTTGGACGGAACAGGGTTAGGAACCGATAATAACATATGGGGAGGCGAAATAATAATAGCGACTCTCGAATCATTTATAAGAAAAGCCCATTTATCATACGTTCCAATGCCGGGAGCAGACGCCGCCGCAAAAGAGCCGATGCGCATGGGAATAAGCTACCTTTACGACGCTTACGGAGATAATTTTTCAAACCTTGATATTAATTTTTTAAAAAATATAAAACCAAACAAAATCCGCATACTTGTCGAAATGATTGCAAAAAAAATAAACTCTCCTCTTACCTCAAGCGCGGGCCGCCTTTTTGACGGAGTCGCCGCAATACTCGGACTAAAAAAGAGAATAACTTTCGAGGCTCAAGCCGCAATCGAATTGGAAAAAATTGTAAATCCGAATATAACAACTGGCTACGCCTGCGAATATATAAAAAAAGATATTTATCAAATACCATCTACCCCTATAATAAAAGGAATCGTATCCGATCTGGAGCAAAAAATACCAATACCGGACATAAGTGCAAAATTTCATAATACAATCATAAAAGTATTTGCCGATTTATGCCTTGAAATAAAAAAAGAGACAAAAATAAATAAAGTAGCTTTAAGCGGCGGCGTCTTTCACAACTCCATAATATCCAACGGGCTTATAAAAAAACTTCAATCCGCAAAATTTGAAGTTTTAACCCATAAACAGCTTCCGCCAAACGACGGAGGCATATCTTTAGGGCAAGCCGTAATAGCGGATAAACTGTCCGA
>JAOZTP010000011.1 GCA_029939135.1 Desulfobacterales bacterium | reverse complement strand
GATACTACAAGAATTATTATAGAGCCTCCCATAATATTTCCAAAAAGACGGAAAGATATTGATACCACTTTTGAAAGTTCCCCTATTATATTTAAAGGCAACATGAAAAATATAGGATCAAAATAGTTTTTAAGATATCCTTTTATCCCTTTCGCTTTAATTCCCTCGTAATGAGATATTGCAAATCCCATAAGTCCGAGACTTAAGGGAGTATTAAGATCTTTTGTGGGTTCTTCAAGATGCGGTATAATGCCAAGCCAGTTTGCAAGAACCAAAAACATAAATAAAGCACAAATAAAAGGACCATATTTTTTTGCCAGCTTTTTCTCTAAAGCGTCTTCGGTAAGTCCATAAAGGTTTGAGACCAAAAGTTCGCCTAATACCTGCATAGTATTCGGGCGTTGCGCTCTTTTTCTTGCCATAAGCCAGCCGAAAACAATCAGAGCAATAAAAACGATCCAGGTCATAATTACAACTTCTATATTTATAGTAATATTATGTCCGAAAAATGGAATAATTAGCTGATGCAATTTGCCTAATTCATTCATATCGCAGTGTCTTTATCCTTTTTTAAAATTTTTTCGGCAATGAGTAAAATCTGAACGCTAAATATACCTATAACTACAAAACAGAAATCAAATATTTCATATTTAGCCCCTAGTATAAGAGGAAGGGCCAATATCAGATATCTTAACGCCCTTGAAGATAATGATAAAAAGAATCTTTTTCGTTTCTTTTTATTAATGATTGAAGGAAGGCTCTCTCCTATAAGAACAAAATTAATACAACTAAAAATAGCGCCAAGTATCAATCCTTTTCCTTCGCTTTTAAAATTCGCAAAAATTAAAACCGATCCTACAATCAAAGATATTATCATTGCCATCGATGCGTATCTTTTTTCCGTTTCTCTGATCTCTTCCATCTGTTTTTATAATTTTCATCCGTTATTTCAAGAGTTTGCCGATATACTAGATTGCCTCCGCCTATTATGCCGAGAATTATAAATACTGTAATAAAAATTCCTTTTGTTCCTACAAGGCTATCTATCCATCTGCCTACAAAAAAACAGAACAGCACGCAACCTGCCATGCTCAAACCCAGCTGGGTTATAATCGATAGATTCTCCGCCCAATCTCTGTTCTTGTCATAAACAAAAATGCCGCTCTTTTTTTTTTTCATCCGTTTATATCCGGTATCCAAAGAGATAAAAGATTTTTTTGCTTATCGTTTATCAAACGACTTTTTATATCTTTATCTCCGCAATCTTTTTTTACGTTCGAATAGAATAATTTGGTAGACAGGCTGAAATAACGTTTATTTGACTTATTAATTAAATAAAAATAGCAATACCTATTTTTATTGTCAAGAATATAAAATAAAGTCCGTTTTAGTTTATAAACATTGTTTTCTTTTAAAGATAAGGATTAAGAATTATATATTGGGTTTAAACTTGGCTTTTAGAAAAAAATATTTTAAAATAAATTAACTCAATTTATGTCTTGATAAATTATTTAAATTCGGTAATTATAGAATTTTTTTATAAAAGATGTTAAATTCGGCAAAAAGTTATAATTGCCTACACCTTGTTTTCACAGAAAAATAAGACGCCGAAATCAAACAAAAAGGGCTTTTTTTACAGAAGCTATTAAAAAAGCCTCGTTAAGAGATAAAAACAGGAGGGATATTATAATGGTAAAAAAAATATTGATCGTAGACGACGATCCGGACGTAAGACTGTTTAACTCAACTGTAGCGGAAGAAAACGGCTATACCGCCATAACTGCGGAAAACGGAGAGGAAGGTTATAAAATTATCAAAAAAGAAAAACCGGATCTTCTTATTCTAGACGTTTTAATGCCAAGACAAAGCGGACTTAGGCTTTATAGAAATCTAAAAACGGAAAAAGCTTTCAAAGATATGCCTATTATACTTTTATCCGGTATAGCAAGGCGGACTTTTTTACGGTCTCAGAACGCTTTGACCGAATTCGGAGGCGAAGAAGTTCCCGAGCCGAAAATATATCTTGAAAAACCGGTAGAGCCCGAAGAGCTTGCGCAGGCTATAAAAGACTCGTTGAGCGTTTGATTTCCTTATCAAAAATTTATAAGGAATAAAGAGAATGAATACAAAAAAAATGCTATTTGCCACAAAGTTTAACGAATTAAGATTTGACGCTTTGCAGTCTTTAATGAATTTACGAAAAGCATCTTATAATCATGTGGTATTTCTAACCGTTATAGAAACCCAAAAAGTGGCGATGCACAGAGGCATAGGCTATCAAAAAAGAGAAGCGGTCAAACTAAAAGAAAAAGCAAATATACGATTTATAGACTGGGCTGAGACTCTTTTTGAACAAGGTATGGAGGTCGGAGTATATATAGTGGTAGGCTCATTTATAGGGCAGTTAGTAAAAGCCGCAAAAAAAGAGGAGACAGATTTGATTGTAATAGGACGCACGAAAAAAAAACGTCTTGAACAGTTTTATTCAGGCTCCGATATAACCGAAATAATAAAAAGAACCTCAATTCCCATATTAATATACAGTAAACCTCAAAAAGATAGAGGAGCTAATATTGATTTCAGCCCCTTTGACAGACCAATGCTTGCAGTTAACTGGTCCCCCGTTTGTCAAAAAGCGGTTGAATATTTAAAAGGATTAAGCGCCGTTGTTCAACAAGTTGAAATAGTTCATGTGGCGGACGAAAACGAACTAAAAGGCTCCTCCGCAATGGGAATACAAAAAACCAGAAAAGAGGTAATGAAAAAACTGGAAAAAATATGCGACGAATTGGAAGCCGTAGGAATAAATTCAAGACCGCATGTTTATATAGGAGATAAAAACGCCGAAATAGAAAAAGCTGCAATTGAATGTCAAGCTACTATGATAATAGCGGGCGCTCATAAGAACGCTTGGAAAGAAAGATTAATGGGAAGCATTTCGAAAAAGCTTGCCGAAAAATCGACTTTTCCGGTTCTTTTAATATCTGCGGCTTCTAAAACATAATAAAGCCGAGCTGAAGGAGAATAAAATGGCAGTTATAACTATTTCAAGACAATTCGGCGCAGGCGGAAGAACCCTCGGGAAAATGCTTGCGGATGAATTGGGATATGTTTTTGCAAACGATTCTATCATTAGAAAAATAGCGAGAGAGGCAAAAGTTTCGGCGGACTGGGTTCGTATGGTTGAAAAAGAAGGCGGAACAAAACTGTCCCGAATCATATCCGGCATGGTTTCGCAAAGATGGGTCGAGCGGATATTAAGCACCAGCGAAGATAAAGGATATATTGACGAGCAACTATATTTGGATTATCTGGTTCTGTTTGTAGCAGAAATCGCAGACGAAGGAAATGCCGTAATATTAGGAAGAGGAAGTCAATATATATTGCAGGACCATCCGGACGCATATCATATTCTTTTGATAAACAAACCGGAAAATCGTATAAAATTTATGATTGAACATTATAATGTTACGGATAAAAAAGCCGCAAACGTTATAGGAAATGAAGACAAAAGAAGAATTAATCTTTATAGTAAACTCGGTAAAAAAGATTATGACGATCCGACCAACTATCATCTTGTATTTAACATGGCTCATTTTATGCCAAAATCGGTAATAAAAATAATAATGGCGATGTTAAACGCTTGATGCTTGTATAGGACTATGTAATTTATATGACATTAACAGAGTAAATAAAATTTGAATTTTAAAAAAAATCGAAAGGAGAATTGAACAAATGTCACAATTAATTCCACCGCATGGCGGAAAAGGCTTAACCTGTTGTCTGCTCGAAGGAAATGAACTGAAAGCGGAAAAGAAAAAAGCGTCGTCGTTAAAACAGATTTCCATATCCCCGAGAGCAAAAGGGGATCTTATAATGATGGGAATAGGGGGCTTTAGCCCGCTTACAGGCTTTATGACCAAAGCCGATTGGAAAGGAGTATGCGAAAAATTCTTATTGGAAGATGGGACTTTCTGGCCCATCCCCGTTACTTTCGACGTATCTGCAGACGATGCAAACGCCATTTCAATAGGCGACGAAATAGCTCTTTTTGATCCTAATGGCAACGAAATAATGGCGACGATGAAAGTAACCGAAAAATATGAAATGACCGAAGCCGATAAAAAATTCGAATGCGAAAAAGTATATATGGGCGAAGGAACTCCTACCACCGAAGAATTCTGGAAAATCGCAAAAGACGACCATCCCGGAGTTCAGATGGTAATGAATCAAAAAAAATATAATCTCGCCGGACCCGTTAAAGTATTAAGCGAAGGAGAATATCCGGTAAAATATGCGGGCATTTATCAACGACCCGCAGAGGCTCGTAAAATATTCGAAAAAAGAGGATGGAAAGAGATAGCCGCTTTACAGCTTAGAAATCCGATGCACAGATCCCACGAATATCTTGCAAAAATAGCCGTAGAAGTATGCGACGGCGTATTTATACATTCATTAGTAGGAAATCTTAAACCTGGAGATATTCCGGCGGACGTAAGAGTAAAATGTATAGATGTTTTGGTAAAAAATTATTTTGTTGAAGATAAAGTGGTACAAGGAGGTTATCCTCTTGATATGCGTTATGCGGGACCAAGAGAAGGACTGCTTCATGCCACATTCAGACAAAACTACGGCGTATCTCGTATGATTATAGGCAGAGACCATGCCGGCGTAGGCGATTTTTACGGAATGTTTGAGGCCCAGACAATCTTTAATAAAATCCCGAATCCTGTAGAAGAGGGCAAAGCTTTATTATGCGCTCCTCTAAAAATCGACTGGACATTTTATTGCTCAAAATGCGATGGAATGGCATCTTTAAGAACATGTCCTCACGATAAAGAGGATAGAGTTCTTCTTTCCGGCACAATGTTAAGGAAAGGACTTTCCGAAGGAACGACTATTCCTGATCATTTCGGACGAGAAGAAGTTTTGAAGGTTCTACGCAAATATTACGCCTCTCTTACTGAAAAAGTAGAGATTAAGACACATGCCGCCGCTACCGGCGGAAAATAAATCTTGTCATAACCAAGAATATAAAAAAGGGGAAATATCTTTTATTTCCCCTTTTTTATTAGCGCTTTCAAAATGTCTTTAAAAACCCTTTATTCTATTATAAACACAAAAATGACCCTGCGAGGAGAAATCTCATAATTAAAATATAAAAAAAAACATCTAAAGAGGAAAAAAACCTTTTGATAGAAAATCGAACAACTATATAAATAGGGAATATATTATTAAAATTACAATAAGAATAATCATTTGACTTTTTATTAAAAAAAAATTAAAAATCAAGTAATAAGTTATATTAGATTTACCGCAATGAAAAAAGATTAAAAAGCATGTATAATACCTTTTTTGGTTTTAAAGAAAAGCCCTTTACCCTAAATCCGGATCCGGAATATATTTTTCTTTCAAAAAGTCATGAAGAGGTTCTGTCGCATTTAACCTATTCTATTCACGAAGGAAACGGATTTGCTAAAATAACAGGCAGAGTAGGTTCAGGGAAAACTTTACTTTGTAGAACATTTTTGGAATCTTTAGACCAATCCGTAAATTCCGCTTATATCTTTAATCCCAAACTTGATCCAGTGCAACTTCTAAAAACCATAAACGACGAATTCGGCATCAATTCAAATGCAGATAATATAAAAGCTCTTACAGACGAATTAAACGCTTTTCTTATCCAACAAAAAACAGAAGGCAAAAAAACTGCTCTCATAATAGATGAAGCTCAAGACTTAAGCATCGAAGCTTTAGAACAAATAAGACTTTTATCAAATCTGGAAACAGTAAAAAGCAAACTATTGCTAATTATACTTGTCGGACAATCGGAATTAAATACCCTGCTGGAAAAATATGAATTAAGACAGCTTGCTCAACGAATATCCTTATCATGCGAGCTTACCTCTCTTACCCTTTCGGAAACAAAAGATTATATAACGCATAGACTTCATATAGCTTCAAGACGAAGAGGAGATATTTTTACAAAAGAGACAGTAAAAAAAATTTTTGAATACTCAAAAGGCATTCCGAGACTCATTAATATTATATGCGACAGAATGCTTCTTACAGCATTTTCCAATAACAGTAATTATGTTACAAAAAAAATTGCCGAAACAACTATGGGCGAAATTCGACGGGTAGGAAAAAGTAAAAAAAGCGATAATTCCAAAATATTTATAAGCGGAGCGGCAGCGGCTATATTAGTCTCAATATTTCTTTTCTTTATTATTAAAGCCAATACATTCACTACTAAAAAAAGCCCCGTTCAACAAACGGAAAATATTATCCGGTTAGAAAAAAAAATCAATATGCCCCAAAAAATTGTTGAAGAACAAATTTTCGAGCCTGCCTTAAATGTTGAGCTTCAAAAAAAACCGCCTACCGCTAAAAAATCAAAAATTAAAAGCATACTTGCCGAGGCTTCCGCTATGACTGCGGCAAAAGATATTATTAAACTTTGGGATATTGACTTTAACGAACCGGATTCTTCTTCTATCTATTCGGATCCGAACCTATTTTTTATATCCATAGGGCAATACAACAATTTCATGGTTAAAAAATTGGGCAATAGCATTAACCTTCTAAAAAAATTAAATCTTCCGGCAGTATTAGAATTAAACCCGATTGAATCCGATATTAAAAAATTTGTAATTTTAACCGGAATATCCGAAAATGAAAAGGAAGTGATTTTAAAATCTGGGGAAAAAACCGAAACTGTTCCGATAGAAGAACTTTATAAAAATAACTTCTCTTATGCTTATGTTTTTTGGAAAAATTTCTTTAACATAGTAGGAACCCCTCCCGTAGATACCTTGCCTTCTTCGATATCCTCATTAAAAATACTTTTAAAAAGCGTAGGCTTTAATCACCTGATACCGAATTATGAATTTAACGACAAAACGGATCAAGCAATAAGAAGCGTTCAGCAAAAACATAATATAACTCAGGATGGAGTTGTAGGCTCTTTAACCAAAATAATACTTTATAATGAATTGGGCACATTGGATATTCCACATATCAGATTTGAAAAGGAGAAGAGTGTAAATTGAGTTCTGTACTAAAAGCCTTGAAAAAAGCGGAAAAAGAGAAAACCAAAGCCTCGGCGCCTGTTATAAATTCATTTTTCAAGCGTACCGAAAAAAAGAAATTAACTTATAGTTTCATCAGAACCGGATTGTTTGGGGTTCTATTTTTATCTTTTTTATGTTCAATATTTTATCTGTATAACTTCAATAAGAAAAAAGCAGGCAAAGCCAAACAAATAGGCTCAAGCATATATTTTAAGCAAGAACAATCGAAAACAAAGCCGATCGAATTTTCCAATAAATCGAATATAAAAACAACATCCAATTCGCAAAAGCCTAATATATCCGAGCGAAAAACAGCCGACGTTTCGATTAATCAAATCCAAGAGAAACCCGCGCCGAAAACCAATACTAAAAAAGCTGCTACGCCCGAATCATTGCCTGAACCCGAGCCCGAAGAAGAAACCGCCGAATTCGGCAATACCGTTGCAACCGAAAAAGCTTCAAAGCCCAAAATAAAATTAAACATGATATCTTGGACGCATGATCCTAATGAGCGCGTTACCATTATAAATGACAACCCGATGAAAGAAGGCGAGACAAAAGACGACATAAAAGTTTTAAAAATCAATATAAAAAATGTTCATATCCTGCACAACAACGTTAAAAAAGTTATAAAATTCAAAAAAACGAAGAATTCCGTTTTTTAAATCGTTTTATCATATCTAAAAATTTAAGTATAAAGGGCAGGTTAAAAAAAATTGCCCTTTATACTTAAAACCTTTATTCAAAAACAATCTTATCCCTTGTATCCGCAACCTTTGCCTTAATAAAAATATCTTCCGCATCCTCAAGCCGCAAAACATGCAAAGCCAAAGGATTTTCAAGATGCTTTTGAATCGCTCTTTTCAAAGGTCTTGCCCCAAAAGCCGGATTATACCCTTTTTTGCTTAAAAAATTATATACATCCTTTGCCAATTCAAGATTAATCCTTTTATCTTTAAGCCTTGCTTCAAGTTTTTTTATCTGAATCTTTACTATTTCCATAAGCTCCTCCGCATTAAGATTTTTAAATATAATGGTTTCATCAATTCTATTTAAAAACTCCGGCTTAAATGCGCTTTTTAAAGCTTCGTTTACCTTATCAGTCATTATTTCATTATCGCCGTCGGTAGAATAATCATGAATTATTCTGCTTCCTATATTCGAGGTCATTATAATAATCGTATTTTTAAAATTAACGGTTCTTCCTTTTCCGTCCGTCATACGTCCGTCATCCAAAATTTGAAGCAAAATATTAAAAACCTCGGAATGAGCCTTCTCTATCTCGTCAAAAAGCATTACCGAATAAGGGTTTCTTCTGACTGATTCGGTTAAAAAACCGCCTTCGTCATACCCTACATATCCTGGAGGCGCGCCTATAAGTCTTGCTACGCTATGCTTTTCCATATATTCGGACATATCAACCCTTATAATAGACTGTTCCGAATTAAATAAAAATTCCGCCAATCTTTTTGCAAGTTCCGTTTTCCCCACCCCAGTAGGACCCATAAAAATAAAAGAGCCTATAGGCTTATTAGGATCGCTAATGCCGGAACGAGCGCGTCGAACAGCGTTAGATACCGCCAAAACCGCCTCTTTTTGTCCTATAACATTTTCGGACAAAATATCTTCCATCTTAATAAGCTTATCCTTTTCCCCTTCTAACATTTTCGCGACCGGTATTTTAGTCCATTTTGAAAGAACATCTGCAATATCCTCCTCGTCCACATCCTCTTTTAATATTCTTTTTGTTTTTTGAAGTTCTTCCAATCTCCTTTTCGCTTCTTCCAACCTGTTTAAAAGCCGAACGGTTTCTCCATATCGAATCTCCGCCACCTTTGCCAAATCTCCTTCCCGCTCCGCTTTTTGCTCTTCGGTTTTTATTTTATCTATCTCCTCTTTAATTTTCCCGATCTCTTGTATGCCGTTTTTTTCATTTTCCCAATGAGATTTTAATCCCGTAAGACTCTCCTTTAAATCTCCCAACTCCTTATCAAGCTTTTTCCTTCTATCCATAGAAGCCGCGCCGCTCTCCTTTTTCAAAGCCTCCTTTTCAACTTCCAACCGAGTAATTTTACGACAAACCGCATCTATCTCCTCCGGCATACTGTCTATTGCCATTCTCAGTTTTGAGGCGCATTCGTCTATAAGGTCTATGGCTTTATCTGGCAAAAATCTATCCGTTATATAACGAGTCGAAAGATTAGCGGCGGCTACTATCGCCGAATCAGTAATCCTAACCCCATGATGAACCTCATACTTTGCTTTAAGTCCTCTTAAAATAGATATTGTATCTTCAATTGTAGGCTCTTTAACCAAAACAGGCTGAAAACGTCTTTCTAAAGCGGCGTCCTTTTCAATATATTTTTTATATTCGTTTATAGTCGTAGCCCCTATACATCTTAATGTTCCTCGCGCCAAAGCCGGTTTTAACATATTGGAAGCGTCCATCGATCCCTCGCTTGCGCCTGCTCCGACCAAAGTGTGAAGCTCGTCTATAAAAAATATTACCTGTCCGTCCGATTCCTCAATCTCCTTTAAAACCGCTTTAAGCCTCTCTTCAAACTCTCCCCTGTATTTAGTCCCCGCAATAAGCGCTCCCAAATCCAAAGCCGCAAGCTTTTTATCTTTTAAGGCTTCGGATACGTCGCCTGCGGCTATTCTTTGAGCAAGCCCTTCCGCTATAGCGGTTTTGCCTACCCCTGGTTCTCCTATAAGAACAGGATTGTTTTTGGTCCTTCTTAAAAGCGCCTGCACAACCCTTCTTATCTCCTCGTCTCTTCCTATTACAGGGTCAATCTTGCCAAGCCTTGCCATATCCGTTAAGTCTTTACAGAATCTATCCAAAGCCTGGTATTTCGCTTCCGGATTTTGATCCGTTATACGTTGATTTCCGCGAATATCTAACAAAGCTTTTAAAATTATATCCTTTGTAATCTTATATTTATTAAAAATATCATTAAGTTTTCCATCTTTTATATCTGTTGCGGCAAGAAGAATATGTTCAATGCTTATATATTGATCCTTCATATCCGAAGCGCATTTAAATGCGGCTTCCATAAGTTTTTTAGTCCGTTGCGATATATAAACCTCTCCTATGCCCTCGCCGCTTACTTTCGGGAAGCCCTCTAATGCAAGCGCAATATCCTTTTTTACATCCTCCGTGAAAACTCCCAATTTATGAAATATAGATACGGCTGTTCCTTCCGAATCCTCTAACATAGATAAAACCAAATGCTCCGGCTCAATCTGCTGATTATTATACTTTTCCGATAACAATTGAGAGCTTGCAAAAAGTTCCTGCGATTTTAAAGTTAATTTATCAAGACGCATAATATTATCCTCCTTTTTAATACTGCCGCATAGTCCGTCTTCGGCATTACGCTTAATTTTTAATAAGCTTTTTTCTAAAGCCGTAAAAAAACAAACCGAATTGTTATTCGACAGTCTTTCTATTTTGTTATTATTCCAATAAAAAAATAATCATTGAAAAAATCTTGTCAATTAATGGAAACAATACCCGCCGCCCCCTCTTCGCTCAACCGCAACCAAGCCTTATAAAAAACGGATATCTTTTATCTCTTTTTTGATAAGCCAAAGAGTTTGGCTATAATTTATTTGCAATACTCTTTTTTTTAGAATAAGTGGTTTTTCAAGATTTTTTAAACCGAATTTGCAAACATAACATGTTAAATTTGAGCATTAAAATTTAAAAATAACGCCGAAAATGCGCAAAACAGATTGTTATGCAATTTTTTTAAAAAAGGAGAAGCAAAAAAATGTATAAGGTAATGTTAAGAGACAACATGGAGCCGGTTGCAAAAAAAATTTTGGAAGCTACCGGAAAAATAAAGGTTGTAGTAGATAACGACAAAAATAATAGCAAACCTGAAGTTTTATCCGAAATTATAAAAGATTTTGACGGAATAGGCGTTAGAAGCGGAACAAAAATTACGCCGGCAATTCTTAAAAACGCATCTAAACTTAAAGTTGTGGCAAGAGCGGGAGTAGGCGTTGACAATATAAACATAGAAGAATGCGCAAAGAAAAATATTCTGGTAATGAACGCCCCCGGAGGCAATGCAATTACTACGGCAGAGCATGCCATAGCTTTAATGATGTCTCTTGCCAGAAATATTCCGCGCGGAACATATACTTTAAAAAATGGCGAGTGGGCAAAAAAGAAACTTATAGGAGTAGAACTTACCGGTAAAACTCTCGGAATAGCAGGGCTCGGAAAAGTCGGCAAAATAGTGGCGGACAGAGCATCAGGACTTCGTATGAAAGTAATAGCGGCGGATCCTTTTATAACGGCAGAAGAGGCAAAAGAGGCGGGCGCGGAATTGGTTGAATTGGATAACCTTTATAAACGTTCCGATTTCATTACCCTTCATGTTCCGAAACTTCCGAAAACAAAAAAAATGATAAACGCCCAAACATTAAGCAAAATGAAAAAAGGAGTTAGACTTATAAACTGTTCCAGAGGCGAAGTCGTTGATTTGAACGCTTTATATGACGCCTTAATAAAAAAAGATGTTGCGGGAGCGGCATTAGACGTTTTTCCTGTGGAGCCTCCCGATTATTCCATGCCGATTATGCAGCTTGACAACGTTATTTTAACCCCTCATCTCGGAGCAAGCACTACGGACGCTCAAATAAAAGTTGCCGAGATGATAGCAAACCAAATGTCCGCATACCTTTTGGAAGGCAAAATTATTAATTCGGTAAATTAAATAACATTCTATCCGTAGAGACGTTGTAGGCAACGTCTCTACAGGTAATCATTTGTAAAGATGACGCGTAAAAAAGCCACTTATCCTTATTAAAGAAGAGACGAAATAATAAGCCTGCCTTTTTAAAGAGAATAAAGTGAATTGAAAAATCCCGTTAATCATTCTTCTATGCGTCTATAACATAAAACAGTACCGTTTCCTCCTTTTACATTTTAATGAAATATGAACAAAAAAAGTAAAAACTTTAAAATTATAACCCTCGGATGCAAAGTAAATCTGTTTGAATCCGAATCTATTGCCTCCGCTTTAATTAAAGCGGGTTATCAGCAGACAAAATCGGATAAAAATACGGATATTATAATAGTAAATACCTGCGCCGTTACAAGCAAAGCTGCAATGCAGTCCAGACAAGCGCTCCGCAAAGCGGCTCGGTTAAAAGGCGCGGATAAAAAACGCAAACTTATAGCTGCCGGATGTTACGCTCAAATCGGACATGAAGAAATAAAAAAAATAGATAACATAGATGCTATAATAGGACATTTAAATAAACATAATATCGCCGAAATAATATTAACAAATAGTTACGATAACTATACTTTTGAAAAAAAAGATATATTTTCCGAAAAAAACTTCTCCTGTATGCCTGCCGTTCCAATAGGGTTTAGAAGCAGACCCTTTTTAAAAATAGAAGACGGATGCTCCTCTTTTTGTTCCTACTGCATAGTTCCTTATGCAAGAGGAAAAAGCCGAAGCATGCCTTTTGATACAGTTTTGGATTCTCTTGAAAAATTCGGAAACGCCGGATATTATGAAGCCGTTCTTACCGGAATCAATATCGGAAACTATGGATCAGACCTCGTTCCTTCAACAAATTTTTTTGAACTTTTAAAAACAATAAAAAAAACAAAACCTGTCGGTAGAATTAGATTAAGCTCAATAGAGCCTCTCCATCTTACCCAAGATATAATAAAACTTGCGGCGGATTCCGATATTTTATGTAGGCATTTTCATATGCCGCTTCAAAGCGGAGATAACAAAATACTCTCTAAAATGAAAAGAAACTATAAAGCCGAAAATTTTGAAAACATCGTAAAAAAAATTGCAAAACTTATGCCTAACGCCGCAATCGGAGCGGATATTATAGCAGGATTTCCGGGAGAAACCGAAGAAGCTTTTAACAATACCTATCAATTAATAAAAAAACTTCCTATAAGCTACCTGCATGTATTCCCTTTTTCCGCAAGAAAAGGAACGCCGGCGGCAAACTTTTCGGAGCAAATCCCTTCCAATATTATAAAAAAAAGAGCCTCAAAGTTAAGAAAACTTGGAAAAATAAAAAAAACCATCTTTTATAACCGTATGGAAGACCTTATTTTTGAAACCGTTATTGAAAAAAAAGATAAGCAGAATCCTGATTTATTAAAAGGCGTAACCTCAAATTACATCCCCATTTTTTTCCCTTGCCATAAAAAAAATATAAAACCCGGGAGCATGACAAAAGTAAAAATTATAAAGGCAACCGAAGATAATAAAGTTTTTGGCGAAGCTATAGCCGGATAACTTTGCAATTTGCCCGTTTTGGGCTATGTTTATTTATCCTGCGTTTTTATCCGACCTCTTGAAATATTTACTCAAACCGCTTATAACCATATTATTAATTATAAAAGGATAATATATTCAATGTTGCTTGCTCCGCTTTTTGCTTGCCTCTTGGAATTCTTAACTGCGTTTTGGCCGTAACGCATTCCAATCGGCAAGAGCCGATACGCAAAAAAAAATTAAATGTATTAAGATAATAATTAAAATATAAATGATAAAATTTTACAGGATAACATAGCCAACGGGCAAACTATAAAGTTATCCGGCAAAATTTAAAAAGGATGTAAAAATTGCCAGACATTATCAACGCCGAAAAAGTAAAACCGTTCAGATTGGTAAAATATTTTACCTTCTCAAGCCTTGTAGTGATTTTTATAGGCGCTCTTTTACTTTCTCTTCTTAATATTCATTGGACAAAAAAGATGGTATTAAAAAAAAGCGCAACCTATGCCCATCTGTTAATAGAAAATTTAAATCATCAGGTTTATAAACAGTTTATTATACCTGTAGTTTTAAAATTCGGCAAAATACAGTTAAGAAAACCGGAACAATTTGAATTAATGGATCATGTGGTAAAAAGTACTCTGCATAGTTTTGAAGTGGATACCGTTAATTTTTACGACATGGACGGCACCATAGCCTACAGTTTCGATAAAAAAGTCGTAGGGTTAGACAATACAGGAGGATCCGGATATTATAAAGCGGTTCGGGGCGTTTTAAATTCGGATCTGCTTGAAAGCGGAAATTATTTCCAACTCTTAATCGGAGCGCCTAAAAAAAGCCTACTTGTAACCTTCTCGCCCATACGAGCGGAAGAGCCTCTTATAGGGTTGTCAGGCCCAATTCTCGGCGTCGTGGAAATTGTTCAGGACCTTTCGGACGATTATAAAAACATATTCAGATTTCAGATATTGGTTATTCTTACAAGTTCCGCTGTTATGGGGCTTATCTTTATAGCTCTTCGAAACATGGTTAAACGGGGCGAAAACATTATAGAAATCAGAACAAAAGAAAGAATAAAATTAAAAGAACAGCTTAACAGGGCAGAAAAACTTTCCGCGCTCGGCGAGCTTATAGCCGGAATATCTCATGAAATAAGAAATCCGCTCGGTATCATAATAAGCTCCGCCGAACTTTTACAAAAAAAATTGCCAGACAACAAAATACCCTCCTTTATTGTGGAGGAATCGACTCGTTTAAATAATATTTTAACCGAATTTCTTAATTTTGCAAAACCGTTAAAACCAAATTTATCCTCATGCTCCATACATAATATACTTGATAAAAACATAACAGCCATAAGCTCGGAGACAAAAGAAAAAAAATGCGTTATAGAAAAAAAATTTTGTAAAAATATGCCTAATATTACCGCTGATGCGGATATGCTTTATCAAGCTTTTCTTAACCTTTTTATCAACGCCACACACGCTGTATCGGAACAAGGAAAAATTTGCGTTTATACGGCATTTTCAAAAAACAGAATAAACATTTTTTTTGAAGACGACGGACCCGGCATAACGCAGGAACTTTTAAATAAAATATGGGAACCGTTTTATACTACCAAAGAAAAAGGAACAGGATTAGGGCTTGGCATAGTAAAAAATATTATCGAATCTCATAACGGCTTCATAACTATAGAAAACAAAAACATAAAAGGGGTAAAGATTGCGATAGAACTGCCGATTTTCAATACAATTGAAAGTCAGGCGTAAGCAATCGGGAGATTTATTTATGGAAACCATATTAATAGTAGATGACGAAAAAAACTATCCTTTAATTATAAGCGCCCTGCTTGAAGAGGAAGGGTTTGAAACTTTGACCGCAAACAGTGGAAAAGACGCTCTTGAAATATTGAAAAGCCATGATGTCGACCTGGCTTTAACAGACATGAAAATGCCTTCTATGGATGGCATTACCCTTCTTGAAAAAATAAAAAAGAATAATTTCAATATCCCCGTTTTAATGATGACGGCTCACGGAACAGTAGAAAAAGCGGTGGAGGCTATGAAAAAAGGGGCTTACAATTACATTTTAAAACCTTTTGATAACGAAAGTCTGATAGCTTATGTAAATAAAGCCCTTGAAATGCAAAGAATAATAAACCAAAATTTAAGACTTTTATCAGACGCCAAATCAAGATATAGTTTTGATAATATTATAGGAAAAAGCAAGGTTATGCAGAACCTTTTTAATATAATAAGAAAAGTGGCGCCTACTAACGCCTCTGTGCTTATAGAAGGAGAAAGCGGAACAGGAAAAGAGCTCGTGGCAAAAGCGCTACATTTTAACAGCTCCAGAGCAAATAAAAGCTTTATACCTGTAAACTGCTCCGCATTATCCGAAAACCTTTTAGAAAGCGAACTTTTCGGGCATGAAAAAGGGTCCTTTACCGGCGCCATAACCAAAAAAAAAGGAAAATTCGAACTTGCAGACAACGGGACCATCTTTTTTGACGAACTTGCCGAAATATCTTTAAATACTCAAGTTAAACTTCTTAGAATAATTCAGGAAAAAACCTTTGAAAGAGTCGGGGGAATAAAACCGATCAATATAAACGTCCGAATCATAGCGGCTACCAATAAAAAGCTTACGGACGAAATGGAAGCGGGAAGATTTCGAGAAGACCTTTTTTACAGATTAAACGTAGTCCGTCTTACCCTTCCGCCTTTAAGGGAAAAAAAAGAGGATATGGCTTTATTAATAAATTATTTTATAAAAAAATATAAAGAGATTAATAACAAAGGCGAAGATGTGGTAGGCATTGATGCGGAGGTGGAAAGAATATTTTATAATTATGGATGGCCCGGAAATATAAGAGAGCTTGAAAATACCATAGAACATGCTTTAATATTTAGCGCGGGTAGTTTGATAACCAAAGCCGATCTTCCTAATTCCTTTAAAGAAATCTCCGGCAAAGCCTTAAGAATTGACGATATTCCTGCTAATCAGGGGCTTGCTCAAACCCTTGAAGCCGTAGAAAAAAAAATGATAATAAGAGCGCTGAATCTTTCCGACAATGTCCAGTCTCACGCCGCAAAAATGCTTAAAATAGGGAAAAGCGGGTTGAATCAAAAAATAAAAAAATACGGATTAGATAAAAGTTCAAAATCTTGAACATGAAAAAATTCTGTATTTATTAATATATTTCAAATCGTTACAGCAAAATTATAAAATTAAAGTTCAAAAAAATAAACTTTCCCTATCCATAGCTGATTTGTAGAATTATTGGAAAAATAAAAAATCTTTTATAACGGACTGATTCTTTTATTAAAATAAATATAAACCTATTCCTTTATATGGCTGGCACAAAAGTTGCTACTTACATATGTAAGAACAAAAATCCAATATTTTTTCATCTTTTTTATCCTTTGAAAAATGACCGCCCTTAAAATAAGGCGGTCATTTTTTTTTAGGTTTATATCAAAGACTCTTTGCTACAAAAACTAATTTATTAAGCCCAAAGCTTCCTTTATCATAGTAGAAAACATAGAATTTCTTACCAAAGCGCCCCTTTCAAACCATTCGCGACTTTCTTTTAAATCCCCTTTTTTCTCATAAAATATTCCAAGATTTAAAAAAGCGCTATCTTTCATAATAGGGCTGTTATTTGTCGAAACTTTTTCAAAATATTCTATGGCTTTTTCCTTTTTTTCCATCATAAGATTAGAATATGCCATATTGCTTAAAAGAATATTTTTATACAGGCTATCCGGCTCCAACTTATCAAGCGCTTTTTGAAATATTGAAACGGCTTTTTCATAATCTTCGGCAAAATATGCAACATTACCATATATAATCAACCCGACTTTGGCGGAGACGCTATTAGGAAATTTTTTAAACAGTTGTTCAAAATTTTCTTGGGAAGTTTTATACCCTTCTTTAAAACCTTTTGAGTTTAAAGTTTCTATATATGTTTTTTTTACCTGCTCAAGCATTGCAAAAGCTTTATTCTCTTTTTTTTCAAGATAAATATTAAAACCGTAAATCCCGACAATAAGAGTTATAAAAATTCCCGCTCCTATAATAACCTGTTTTCTATTATCGTTTATAAAATTAAAAGTTTTATTTAAAAAAGTTATAAAACCGTCCTCTTTTTTAAAAAGTTCTTTTCTTTTTAGCTGTTTTGCCATCATTTTACCTCCGTATGAAAAAATAGCGCTTAAAGTTAAAATTTATATGCCGTCTGTTATTACATACTTGTTATATTGAACTCAATAAAAATTTTATGTCAAAAAATATATCGGCTAAAAAATATTATTCGGCGTTCGTAAAATAATGCTCGATTTTCTCCGCCGCTATCATCTTGTTACTCTCACAAAACCATATTAAAGATAAAGCCGACAAAAAGAATGCCTGCGGCTACTACAGATATAAATGTTATAATTAAACGCATTTTAAGCACTTTACGCAGGATAACGGTTTCGGGCAAAGATAAGGCAATTACGCTCATCATAAACGCCAGTACCGTTCCTAATGCGGCGCCTTTGGTAAGAAGCGCCTGTACTATTGGGATTACGCCTGCGGCATTGGAATACATCGGAATGCCGATTAATACAGCCAAAGGGACCGACCACCAAGCTTGTTTACCCATAAATGACGCCATAAATTCTTCCGGCACATATCCGTGAATAGCCGCTCCTATGGCAATACCGGCTAATATATAAATCCATACTCTTCCGACTATTTCTCGAACCGCATTGAACCCGCATTGAATACGCTCTTCCAAACTCATTATGCTCTCTTCGCCTGTTACAGTCTGAATACGGGGCATATCGCGGACCCAATCTTCAAGATAATTTTCCATTTTCAACTTTCCGATTATCCATCCGGCGGCTATGGCAATGGTTAGTCCGAGTATAAGATATAGCGCTCCTATTTTCCAGCCGAACATGCCAAACAATAAGGCAAGCGCAACTTCATTAATCATCGGAGCGGAGATTAAAAAAGAGAAAGTAACGCCAAGCGGAACCCCCGCCTGAACAAAGCCGATAAATAACGGAACCGCGGAGCATGAACAAAATGGCGTAAGAATTCCTAATCCGGCAGCCATTATATTTGCCGTTCCTTCCATTCGTCCCGCAAGTATGGCGCGGGTTCGTTCGGGCGTAAAATATGAGTTGATCATTCCCATTACAAATACGACTCCTGTAAGAAGCATAAGCACTTTTGGCGTATCGTATAAAAAAAACTGCAATGCGCCGCCGAGATGCCCGCTTCTGTCAACAGGCAGCCATGCTACAATACCTTCGGAAACCGGAATGAGTATTTTATACAGCGCAAACCAAACTATAACGGCGAGAGCAAGAAATAATTTAGGCTTTGTATTCGAAAATTTGGATATATTTAGCGTAAGTTTATTCATAATTATCTTCCTATTAATTTTGAAACAGTCTCTTAAAGAAATGGTTTAGCAAGAAAATATATGCCGAAAAATCCGATTGCCGATCCTGCAAGTTTACGAAACCAGACGCTCCCTTGTCTAAAATGGCTGTTTGCCAAAAATTTTCCCACAAGCGCGGCGGAACTTCCTGCAATGGCTATCGGTATGCAATGCCCAATCCCGAAACAAACAATATATATAACGCCTGTAGCTATTTGGTAATCAAAGCAAGAATCGGAGCGATAAAACCGAATGTGCAAGAACCTGAAAGAAGCCCATAAGTCAATCCCAATACAAAAGCTCCGATCAACCCATTTAATTTGAAGCGATTCATAACCCCGCTGGATATTGAGCAGGCTTTGACGCCGAGCATGTCAAGCGAAACCCATATTAATATTACTCCCATCATAATTGTCCAATATGGACCGACTTCGCCTAACATTCTTCCAAGCAGCGAACAGATAATTCCGACAAAAGCTATGGTAATAAACAACCCGAGAGTGAAAATGATAGCGTATTTTACGGCATATTTTGCCGCAAGTATTTTTTTTGACCTGCTACATAGCTAACAATCAACGGAATAGATGCAAGATGGCATGGACTGAATATAACTCTGATTATTCCCCATAGCAAACAACCGACTGCGGCGATCATAAAACTTCCGCTCATCCATTCGTTGATGATTAAAAAAAACTGATACGTCATATTACCTGACCCCTAATTTTTCAAACGCTGCAACAATGCTTTTTTTGTCCATAAAACCGGAATGTCTTGCTGCTTCCTTACTATTTTGATCGAAAAAAATCTGAGTCGGTATTCCCGAAATTTGGATTTTTTTTACATACCCGAGATTTTTTTCCTGCCATACGTCAATAAATATGATTGCCGCTTTTCCCTCATATTTTTTTTTATAATCAATGATTGTCCGTTCTTTTTTATATCTTTTTGAATATCTACGCGCGTAAAATTAAAACAATAACAGATCGTTTCATCTTTTTGTATCATTTTACTCCTCCGCATAACGCTTCATAAAGAAGGGTTCCATATTTTAATCTCCCTTCTTTTTTTCATAATCATTTTTCTAACCATTCTTTTATTTCATCTTTTGACGGAATTTTCCCTGCGCTCTTTACTTCGCCGTCAATAACTACGGCGGGCATTGTTAATACTCCATAACCCGCTATTTTCATAATATCCGTAATTTTTTCGACAGACGCTTCGATTTTTACTTCGTCAATTGTCTCTTTTACAATCTTTACTGCCTGTTCGCATTTAGGGCATCCTGTTCCTAACACTTTAATATCCATAATATCTCCTTATTATTCTATCCTGTTTTTTATTGCTTACAGCAGTCGCAGCTTTTTATACCATCTGCTATCATTTTTTGATAATCCCCCAAAGCGTCATGCGTCCAGCAATCGTCTCCGCCTGCGCTCTCTCTGAAAGTCAGCGCCATAATATAAGATATTCGTTCCTGCTTCAAGCGCGCCGGCAAAGTGTTTTAAAAGGCATGGTTTGGAGCAATTTTTGATAGAAAGCGCAAAACAGATACATTGATAAGTCTTTTTATCTATCATCCGTTTTTCTTTATAAACTTCATCTCTTTTTTTAAATTCCTCATCGAATTCGGGAAACCATTCTGATAACAAACGCATTTTTACCAAAGGGAAAAATCGCATCTTATTTATATAAAAAGCTACGCATTTGAAATTAGACGCTAATTAGAACGAAACTTTTTATAATTTCAAAATTCTATTTTTGTCAAAAAACTATATTGCTATATAGTAATATAGCAATATGAAATCAACAAAAAAATTATTTGCAAATATCTTTTCTATTCAATTGAGGTAAGACTTTGACAAGGCTTAAAATTTCGCTATCATCTTCAAGCATATCTCTTAAGCTTTCTAAAAAGACGGTTATAAGGGGATTATCCGACCTGTCATTAAGAAAGTAATTTACCCAAAGGCCTTCCTTACGCGACATAATCAGTTCTGCATTTTCCAGCATTTTAAGATGTTTCGAGATTGTCGGCTGAGCTAATCCTATAGCTTCCCTAATTTCACATACGCATAATTCTTTATGTTGAAGCATTTTTACAATTTTAACTCTATTTTTATCAGACAGAGCTTTTGTTATTTTTAAAAACTTTTTCATAACTTATTCCTCTGTTTATAATTTCAATTAAGAGATTTCTCCTATCTTCGTTCGTAGAAATTACAATAAAAAATTACTTCCTACAATTTCGAACAAAGCGAGAAATCTCTTAATTTTTTTCATAATCATTCTTTTTTCCGATTAACTATTTCCGTTATAACCGTTAATCAGACTATATCGTCAACAAAAAAAATTATAAGGTTAAAGATAACAGCCAGATACGTCCAATTATTCAACGGTTATTTTTCTAAAAAAATCAATCCGCCGATATATCGGTAAATGCAAAAGACCGAACGTCAAATAATCCTTTATCGGTTAATTTTATTTCCGGAATTACCGGAAGAGTTAAAAAAGAAAGAGTCATAAAAGGGTCTATTTTATTATTTACTCTTAAAGAATTAAAAGCGATTTGTCTCATTTTATCAATCTTATCCGCTACGAATTCAAGCCCTTCCCCTGTCATTAAACCCGCTATAGGAAGAGGCAGATTTTCAAGTATCCTTTTATTCTTACAAATTGTAATTCCGCCGCCTATCCTTATTATATCGCAAACAGCCGCCTGCATATCTTCATCGTTTGTTCCTATAACTACGATATTATGGGAATCATGAGCTATTGTAGTCGCAACCGCTCCTTCTTTAAGACCGTAATCTTCTATCAACCCCAAGCCTACATTGCCGCGCGCATGATGGCGCTCGAAAACAGCAAGCTTTAATATATCCTTTCTACGATTATAAACAAAACAATTATCTTTATTAAGCGAAACCTCCCGCTCAACCGCTTTTGTTATAACATCGTGCGGCAAAATTTTTATTACTTTGGCTTTGGGACTTTTTAATTTAAGCGTAAGCGCGGACATATCAAAAGGTTTTACATTTACGGCGCCGCTTACGCTTTTATGATTCGGCGCGGGAAAATCAATTATGCTTTCTCCGTTTTCAGCGGCTTTAACCCCCTTAATAAATACCTGTTGCGCCTTAAATTCCGAAAGATTATTAACAATTAAAAAATCGGCGTCGTATCCTGGGGCAATTGCGCCCTTGTTTTTCAGTCCGTAGCATTGCGCCGCATTTAAAGAGGCTATAGTAAGCGCCATAATAGGATCAATGCCCGCTTTTATAGCTTTTCGGACATTATTATCTATATGACCGTTCTTTATAATATCGTCGGGATGTTTATCGTCAGAGCAAAAAAGGCATCTGCAAAAATTGCCGCTTGTTACCCCTTCTATAAGGGTTTTAAGATTTCGAACCGCAGAGCCTTCTCTTATAAGAATATACATTCCAAGCCTTATTTTTTCCTCCATCTCCTTTAACGTCGAAGATTCATGATCCGTTTTTATTCCCGCGGCAACATAAGCGGCAAGCTCTTTTCCAGTAAGCATAGGCGCATGCCCGTCTATAAGTTTATTGTTTTCAATGCAAAGTTTAAGTTTTTCCATAACATCAGGGTCGTTATTAATTACTCCTGGATAATTCATCATCTCCCCAAGTCCCGGAACCCTTTTATGTTTTATAAATTTTGCAAGGTCTTTTGCCCCTAAAACCGCGCCGGCGTTTTCAAAACTTGTCGCCGGAACGCAGGAAGAAAGCATTACATATATTGGTAAAGGAAGATTTTCCGCCGCATCCAACATATATTCTATGCCCTTCAATCCGCAAACATTGGCTATTTCGTGAGGATCCGCAATAATTGCGGTTGTTCCGCGCGCAACAACCGCCTTTGCAAAAATATCTGGCGAGCAGAGCGAAGATTCTATATGAACATGACTATCTATTAAGCCGGGAGTTACATATTTTCCGGCGCAGTCAATCTCGATCTCTCCTTTCAAATCCTTGCCTATCGAAGCTATAATTCCGTCCGTTATCGATATATCTCCTTTAAACAAAGATTGAGAAAAAACGTCTATAATATTAGCGTTTTTAATAACTAACTCCGCCGGTTCTCTTTCCATAGCCGTATCTATAATTTTTTCTAAATTCATAAAAAACTCCGTTTTATAATCATTCTTTTTTTGCGTCTAAAACCGATTAATTCTATATTCGGTTAAAACTCGCCGCATAACAAACAATTTTTTATCATAATTAACCCTTGATTAAAAATCCTTTTTTGTCATATCTTAACTATAAAAAATTAAGTATCATCAATTACCAGTTTGTTAATATAAAAAATAATCTATTTTTGATAAGTTTTATAGCATTATATGAAATTGAAATCGCAAAAAAATAGGGCGGTGGCAACTATGAATATGCAGGAAAAAGTTTTTGCCAGACAAATGTTTCAAAATAAAATATTAAAAGCCGACGGGCAGGAATTCGAAAATATATTTACTGCAATTATGAATTATAAAGAATCCGATTTTCAATCAATAAAACCATGGGGAAATATCGGCGATAAAAAAAATGACGGATATATAAAAGATAAAGACATATTTTATCAGGTATATGCTCCCGAAGATATTCGTAAGTCTTATGCTAATGCCGTTAAGAAATTAAAAAAAGATTTTTCCGGTTTAAAGTCTCATTGGGGGAATATCAATGAATTTTACTTTGTGATTAATGATAAATACAAAGGCATAAACGCCGATTGCGCGCAAGCAATTCAAAGAATACAAGAAGAATATAATCTGAATAAGGCTGAAATATTAACTGCAAAAGATTTGGAGAACATTCTTTTTAAACTTGACGATGATCAAATACTTTCGGTGGCTGGAAACATTCCGGATCCTGCCCTTATTAAACAGATAGACTATTCCGTTTTAAGCGAAGTAATCGGCTATATAATGAAACTGCCGTTAAAAGCTGGAGATAAACCTAATATAGTTTCGCCTGATTGGGATAAAAAGATAGAATTTAATAATATATCGGAACCGACGACGCGTTTACTTAATAACGGCTCTTATCAGTTAGAATCTTTAAATAAATATCTTAACAATAATTCCGATTTTCTTGCGGATTCTTTGCGGAATAAAATGAACGAAATCTATTTGCAAGAAAGAAAAAAGAGTGTGGGAGACGCTCTATTTTGGGCTATACTTAATTGCGCAAGCCCTAAAGCCGAACAAATGTATCAAGCTTCCGTTATAGTAATAATGTCAAAATATTTTGAAACCTGCGATATTTTTGAAAGTCCGAAAAAGGAGTAACATAATGATAATCCCGACAAAACATACCAATTTTTCGGAATCTTTACTCGGTTTAGGGAGTTATATTTTGAATAAACTCAAAACCCCTAAAACCGTTGATTATCTGTGGAAACAATACAATATTGATTACAAAAAAGAAAGATATTTCGGAAAACATAGTTTTGATAACCTGCTGCTAACAATAATTTTTCTTTATTCCATAGGAGCGGTTAAGGAGAAAAACGGAGATATTATAAAATGCGGTTAATAAAAGTCTATTCCGATATGCCATCATTTAGAACGGTTAATTTTAATAAAGCCGGACTTAACTTTGTAGTGGCAAAGCAGAAAAACCCTGAAGTAAATAAAAAAGGGCAAACCTATAATGGGGTGGGCAAATCTTTACTGGTTCGTATTATTCATTTTTGTCTTGGAGCAAAAAAAGAGCATTATAAAATATTTTGTGAAAAGTTGCCGGAAGTTAAATTTTTTGTCGATTTTGAAATAGATTCAAATCGCTATACGGCGGAAAGAGGAACGGAGCAACCTAATAAAATATTTTTGAATGATAAAGAATTATCAATAGGCAAATTTAACAAAAAAATGGCATCCTTATGTTTTGAGCTTCCTGAAGATATTCAATTTTTATCTTTCCGTTCTCTTTTTTCTTTTTTTATAAGACCCAAAAGGGAATCATACATGAGATATGATTCGACAGAAGGCAAAAGCGCGCCTTATCAAAAAATGCTGTATAATGCTTTTTTATTAGGGCTTGACGTTTATCTTGCGCAAAAAAAACGGGATATAAAACAAGAAATAGATCGTATGAAAAACTTGGAAGATAACTTTAAAAAAGATTCTTTATTAAGCGACTTTTTTACACAGAATAAAGATATTAATCTTACTATAGTTGATCTCGAAGAGCAGATAAAAAAACTTGATAATAATTT
The DNA here is from genome assembly GCA_029939135.1 of Desulfobacterales bacterium. Lineage (GTDB taxonomy): Bacteria > Desulfobacterota > Desulfobacteria > Desulfobacterales > JAFDMD01 > JAFDMD01. The sequence continues at coordinate 1,132 of JAOZTP010000011.1, read as the reverse complement.
GAAAAATTTTAAAGTTGCCGAAGATTATCATGAAGTGCAGTTTGAAGCGGATAAAATTGAAAAACAGCTTTTTACATTAAACAATAAAATTATAATGCTGCAAAACAATATTGAAAATATAAATAAGAATCTTAAAATTTCCCCATATTTAAATAAAGAGAATATCAAAAATATCTATGAAGAATCCAAAATTTATTTTTCCGAAAATATCGCTAAAACATTAGATGAGCTGGAAAATTTTTATAAGAATTTAACCTCAAACCGTAAAAGAAGACTTATTGAACAACAGAATAGACTTAAATCGGAAATGATAAATAAAAAATCGGACGCCGAAAAATTTACAAAAAAATTTAATAACTTAATGCAGTATTTGGGAGAACATCAAGCGCTTGATGTTTTTGTTAACATTAGCAATAAAAATGCCCAACTAAAAACAGAACTTAATAGTCTTAAAAAGTATCAAGAAATTAAGGAAGAATGTAAAATAAAAAAACGAAAGCTTAAAAAAGAACAGATGGATCTAACGGAACAAGCCGAAAATCATTTAAAGGAGTTTGAACCTGAAATTATAGGTCTAAGAGATTATTTTAGACAACTTGCAAAAATATTCTATAAGAAAAGCATAGCGGGACTTACCATAAAGAATAATGACAGAAATAATCAGCTCCGTTATAATATTGACGCAAAAATTGAATCCGACGCTTCCGACGGCATTAATAACGTTAAAATTTTCTGTTACGATTTAACCTTATTTTTTCAAGGTTATAACCATAAAATTAATTTTATTTTTCATGATAGCAGACTTTTCGCCGGCGATATTGACGAAAGGCAAAAAACGGATATGTTTAAAACCGTTTATAAAAAATTTAACGACTCCGATAAACAGTATATTGCAACGGTAAATCAAAATCAGCTTAAAGAGATAAAAGAACATCTGAAAGATGAAGAATACAAAAATATAATTGATAACAACACTGTTTTAACCCTTACGGACGATAAAGATTCCGAAAAATTATTAGGTATTAAAAAAGACTTGCCGGACGAGTAATACAACCGGTCGATTTAAAAAGAGGAAATAACAAAATGCTTGCATTAGGATTAAACGGAAGCCCCAGAAAAAACGGAAATACCG
>JAOZTP010000099.1:3135-7925 GCA_029939135.1 Desulfobacterales bacterium | reverse complement strand
GTGTTATCGCCGATTATTTTTATTGCGGTTTTGTTTGCGCCTACGGTTCCGTCCGAGCCGAGTCCCCAGAATTTACATTGAACGGTTCCTTTGGGAGTAGTATCTTCCGGATTCTCCTCAACTTCTAACGAGGTATTTGTAACGTCGTCTATTATTCCTACCGTAAAGTTATTTTTAGGTCCCGCCGAGTTCATGTTATCAAAAACGCTTTTTACCATAGCCGGCGTAAACTCTTTTGAGCCGAGTCCGTAGCGTCCGCCGGTTATTTGGGGCATTGCGGCTTCTTTCATAAAGGAGGAGTATATATCAATATAAAGAGGATCTCCTATTGCTCCGGGCTCTTTTGTTCTGTCTAAAACGGTTATTCTATCGACGCTTGCAGGACGCGCGCGTAAAAAATCCGGTATTGAAAACGGACGGTATAATCTAACTTTTAAAAGCCCTACTTTTTCGCCTTTATCGGCAAGATGTTTTACAACCTCTTCTATTGTTTCACATGCGGAACCCATAGCTATGATTACTCTTTCCGCATTAGCATCGCCTACGTAATCGAACAGGTTATAACGCCGTCCGGTAATGCTTTCCACTTTTTTCATACATGCGGATATAATATTCGGAAGTTCGAGATAAAATTGATTTGCAGCTTCTCTTCCCTGAAAATATATATCCGGGTTTTGAGCCGTTCCTCTTATATGGGGCATTTCTGGATTCATTGCGTTTTGTCTGAATATTTCTATAGCGTCAAAGTCGGTTATGGAAGCCATGGCGTCATAATCGATTAATTCGATTTTTTGGATTTCATGCGATGTCCTAAATCCGTCAAAAAAATGAAGAAACGGAACCGAGCTTTCTATTGCCGCAAGATGCGCTACAAGCGCCATATCCATCGCCTCTTGAACGGAGCAGGAGTTTAGCAGGGCAAAACCGGTTTGTCTTACTCCCATAACATCAGAATGATCTCCGAATATGGAAAGCGCATGAGTCGCAAGAGCGCGCGCAGTTACATGAAAAACTCCGGGTAACAGTTCGCCGTAAATTTTATACATGTTAGGGATCATAAGCAAAAGTCCCTGAGAAGCGGTAAATGTGGTAGTAAGAGCTCCAGCCGCAAGGGAGCCGTGAACCGCTCCGGCGGCTCCGGCTTCAGATTGTAGCTGTCGGACTTTAAGGGTTTCTCCGAATATATTTTTTCTTCCTTTTGCCGCCCATTCGTCTGCGGTTTCGCCCATCGGAGTGGATGGGGTTATGGGATATATTGCCGCAACTTCACTCATGGCGTAGGCTACGTGAACCGCTGCTGTGTTGCCGTCTATTGTTTTTAATTTTTTTGTCATAATTGTTTAAAAACTCCTTTTGTTTCATTTTTTCTCGTTAATTTTATTATATTCTATCCGATCAAGTTATATATTTTTCATAATCATTCTTTTTTGCATCTAATTATATTCATGGGCGTTTCCTCCGTTTATATTCTGTTTGAAAAGGTTCAGGTTGTTTGCTCCGCTTTTTGCCGCCGTTCCGTAAAAAAGCTTTGAACGCCTCCTTTTATAATCATTTTTTTTGATTAACCATCTTTAATAATGAGGCTTTCCTATGTTTAAATTTTGCCGTTTATGTCCGAGTTTGTCTTTTGAAAAAAATTAATATGTTGAGTTTCGCGCGGCGATACCCAATATATTTTTATAAGGTAAAAAAGGTTTATAAAACGCCTTATTTATCTATTCAATATTTTTTTGTCTGTTTTTTTCAGATATATAAAAAACTCCTTATTCCCCTTAGGTCCTAGAATTGGAGATAGAATAACCGAAATACAGTTTAAACCTATGTTAGTAAAAAATTTTTTAAGATTTTGTATAACAAGATTATGAATTGCGCTTTTTTTTATAACTCCACCTTTTTCAACTTTATCTCTTGGCGCTTCAAACTGGGGTTTTATAAGAGCGATGATTTTTGCGTTGGTTTTTAAAAAATTAAGGGTTTGCGGAATTACCTGTTTGAGGGATATAAAAGATACGTCTATAACCGCTAAATCTAATAGATAAGGAAGGGTTTTTTTGTCCAAATGTTTTATATTTGTTCGTTCCAAAACGGTTACGCGGGAATCGTTTCTTAATTTCCATGCAAGCTGTCCGTATCCGACGTCCACGGCAAATATATGTTTTGCTCCGTTTTGAAGAAGACAATCGGTAAAGCCGCCCGTTGAAGCCCCTACATCAATGCAGGTAAAATTTTTTACCTCTATTTTGAATTTATTTACGGCTTCGGCAAGCTTTACGCCGCCTCTGCTTACATAAGGGATGTTTTTGCCTTTTATTTTAATTGCCGAGTCGATCGGAAAGGTTTCGCCGGCTTTATCCGCAGGCATATTATTTATAATAACTTTGCCCGCCATAATAATGCCTGTCGCCTGTTTTATATTATCGGCAAATCCTTTTTCTATAAGAAGCGCATCTAATCTTTTTTTATTCATAATTATAGCAACAATGTAACAGTTTAAAAGAGCAGAGAGCTTGCAATGCAAAGTCTCTTGCGATTATATTTTTTATCGCGGTTAATTAAGGGATTTCTCCTCGCTTTGCTCGTCGAAATGACATGCAAAAATAACGTTTGTTAAAATGAGATAGCAAAAAAACTTCTTCCCTGTCGTTTCGATAAAAACGAGAAATCTATTCTTTTATTGACGCTTTTTCAAGTATAGGCAATATATCCTTTAAAGGATATTGCTTGAGCAGCCCGTCAATATTATAATATTTTTTTATTTTAACGCTTTTAGCTTAATATTACAAGTATCATTGACGTTTGTCCGTTTTTTAACCGCTGCATACAAAATCATCTTAATCTTTGTTGTTTCTTCTTATCAAACGATTTTGTTAAGCCATAGATAAAAACTTGTCATATTTTTATTTATAAGTTCGGTAAGAATTAAGGCTTCGTTATCCGAATAGGTTAAAAGTATAAAATCGGTTAATTTAAAATGAGCAAGGCGGGGATTAAAAAGATTTATTAACGCTTTGATACGTTTTATATCTTTTTTTTTCTACAATATCCCCAAAACCCTTTGTTACCGCAAAGGATGGAAGCGAGGCTTGTTTTGCCCCTTTTCCGCCCGTTTTAATTCTTTTAAAAAGCGTCTGATAACCGTTTCGCGTTCGTAAAAAGCAAGAGAAAAATCTGCCGCCATTTCCAATTATTTTCTTTTGTTATCTTTGCTTTTTACCGCTTCTTTCATAATTTCCATCTGAACTCTTACGATATTAAGAGGCATGCTTAAGGTTTTGGCATGAAAGGATAGATTGATAAGGGTTTTTAAAGCGTTAAGTCTTTTTTGATAATTATTTCTGTCTAAATCTTTTATTCTAATAAGCATAACAATCTAATTGTTTAGATGTTTTTTTTATTAAAATCAAGCTGCGATATGATTATTCCGGTTAAAATTAAAAGACATGCAAATATTTTTTTTACGGGCATTATTTCGTTTAAAAATATTATGCCTCCGGCAGCGGCAAATACCGCCTCCATACTTAAAATAAGCGCAGCATGATTCGGATCCGCTTTTTTTTGCGCTTGAACTTGTAAGGTAAAACCTACGCCAACGCCTATAACCCCCGCATAAAATATGGGAATAATAGCGTCGGCTATCATTTTTAAAGAGATGTTTTCAAATAAAAGTCCAAAGCAAATTCCGGCAAAAGCGCAGAATAAAAACTGCAAAAAAGCAAGAAAAACAGGCATTGTGCGAGCGGAAAAATAGCTGATCACATGAATATGCGCAGCCCAAAAAAAAATGGATAAAAATATTAAAAAATCTCCCCGCTGCATACTGAATCCTTTGGTAATGCTTAAAAGGTATAGCCCCGGAGCCGCTATTATTATCCCTACCCAAACAAACATTTTCGGTTTTTGTTTTAAAAACAGACTTATTATAGGAACAATTACTATACAAAGCCCCGTTATAAAACCGGCGTTTGCAGCGGTGGTATAAACAAGCCCTACCTGCTGCAAAGCTATTCCGGCAAACATTATCAAACCTGCGCAAAATCCACCTTTAAATAAAAATTTAGAATCTAATGATTTATTATTATTATTTTTAAAGCTGAACGCTAAAACCGGAATTAAAATAACGGCTCCAAGTAAAAATCTAATTCCGGTAAAATAAAAAGGTCCTATATAATCCATTCCGTATTTTTGAGCGACAAACCCGAAGCCCCAAATCGAGGCGGTTATAAGAAGCAAGATATTTGACGCCGTTTTTTCTTTATTCATATTTAATATTTTTTATTTGTTTATGTAAAAAAAAATTGGGAAGGCAATAAACTAATAAGTTTATAATGTAAAGCGAAATTTTGCTACTTTTTATTTTACAATATCTCATAACTATTTTATGTTAAAATCTTTTTTTTAATAAGAGATAACCTTTAATAAAATTATAAAAGAATATAAAAAAGAATTGCAAGAAGCCGAAAAACTTGTCGAATATTATAGGCTGAGAAATTTTTCAAAAAGTAATAATCCCCATTTTAAATAAAGCGCTCGGTCAGCATAATAAGGATTATTGGATAGAGGCGCTGTCTGAAAGAATGTCTGCGCAGGATGACGTTAAAGGTTTTTTAATGTAAAGGATAATCTGTTGTTATCTAAAATATTTACGGTTGACAAAGGGGAATTAAATAATTATTACCATCAACAAACCGATAACAACTAATAAAGATTAAGAATAAAAAAATGCCAATATACGAATTCAAATGCTCGGATTGCGGAGAATTTTTAGAACTTCTCCTTATGAAAAAAGATGA
>JAOZTP010000099.1:0-3035 GCA_029939135.1 Desulfobacterales bacterium | reverse complement strand
CAATCCAAGCAGCATATAACATCAGACGAGCTTACTGAAATAGCCTTAAAAAACGGAGATTCTTTTTCAAAATTTTTTGTAGAAGACACGCTGAATCTTATGTGTAAATTCGGTTTTGCAAGTAAAAACCGATTTGATAATAACGGCGGCATAAAATATGAGCATAAGCATTTGGGGCGCCATCATGATCATATAATATGCGTAAAATGCCAAAAAATAGTAGAATTTAATAATGAAGATATAGAAAGTCTTAAAATGAAAGCGGCTGCCATAAATGATTTTTATGTATTGCAGCATAAAATGGAAATATACGGGATATGCTCCGCATGTCTTAAAAAAAGACCGAAAATTATATCGCTTACTATGGCAAAGGCGGGCGAACGCCTAATTGTTAAAAATGTTATAGGCGGGGTTAAAGTCAAAATGCGCATATTAACTATGGGGCTTAAAATCGACGATGAAATAGAAATTATTACAAATTACGGCAGGGGCGAATTGGTAATAGCCGCAGGATATAACAGACTAATTCTTGGACAAGGGACGGCGGATAAAATATTTGCGGAGTCTATAACATAATAGTATGTTTCCATAATAGATTTGAACTTTAAATAGGACTAAGTGGAAACTTACGGGCATTTTTTTTAGCCGGATAAAATAATAATAATGGAAAGACGAAAATTTATCAAAATATTAGCTTCCGGCATTGCGGGGTTAACATTTCCTTCTATATTCAAATATTCGGAAAATAACCTGCATGCAAAAGCCTCTTTACAGGTTAGCGGCAAATATTTTAAAAAAATGAAAAATTTTGACCGACCCAATCCTGGCGATATGTATTTAAAGTTAAATCAAAAAAATATTTTAAATTCTGTTTTTAAAAAAATAAACAGAATTCAAACTCACGTAGGATATTCCAATTTTTGTTTGTTAAGTTTTGACAAAGCTCTTAAGGTAGCCTCCAATCATGCTAATATAGGAGGCTTTGCAAAAAAAGAGACTGATTTTTTGGAAATGCTCTTTTACAACGATCCAAAAAATTACGGTTTTTACGGAGCAAGAACTCTTAATAATATTACGGATAAGGTTGATGCTTCAAAAGCGATAAAAATTAAAAATACGGGCAATTTCGTATATAGCGGACTTGCTATTGAAACTTATAATAAAATATTAAAAGACGCGGGAGACGACGTTATATTAACTTCTGGCATACGCAGCATAGTAAAACAGTTTTATCTTTTTTTACGCAAGGTTAAAAGAGGCGGCGGCAACCTTTCGCTATCTTCAAGATCTCTTGCTCCTCCTGGTTATTCTTATCATGGAATCGGGGATTTTGACGTCGGCAAAAGAGGCTACGGAGTTTTAAATTTTACGAATGATTTTACAAAAACCGACGTATATAAAAAACTTGTTAAACTCGGTTATATAAATTTCAGGTATCCTCAAAACAATCATCTCGGGGTTCGATTTGAACCTTGGCATATTAAATTAAAAGATTAAATAAAAATGCTTTTTAAAAAACATATCATTTTTTTTCTTACGTCTGCTCTTATTATATTGACGTCCGCCTGTTTCTGCAATTTGTGTTCTGCCAATCAAGATTTACGATTCTCATTTCATAAATTAGAATCGAATAAAAAAGGATCTACAATTCTTATTGTAGGAGGAATTCAAGGAGACGAGCCAGGAGGTTTTAATGCGGCTTCGATACTTGCCACGCGCTATAAAATAACCAAAGGTAACCTTTGGATCATACCGAATCTTAACTTTATAAGCATAATCAATAGAAGCAGAGGAGTTTATGGAGATTTAAATAGAAAATTTGCAGATATAAGTTCTGACGACCCCGATTACAATACTGTTGCCGAAATAAAAAAGGTTATACTTAATAAAAAGGTGGACGCTGTTTTAAATCTTCATGACGGCAGCGGATTTTACAGAAAAAAACATATAGACGAAATGCATAATCCTTCGAGATGGGGACAAAGCATTATAGTAGATCAGGAAAAAATCGATCATCCTTTTGGAAATTTAGCCGAAACCGCAAAAGAGGTTGTCAAAAATATAAATCTAAAAATAAAATCTAATGAAGAGAAATACTCTATTCATAATACAAAAACATGCGATGGAAATAAAGAGATGTCAAAAACATTGACATATTTTGCTATCTGCAACTCCAAGCCCGCTTTTGGATTGGAAGTAAGCAAAAGTTTTTTGACATATAAAAGAGTTTATTATCATCTTTTAGTTGTGGAAACTTTTTTTAAAAAAATGGGCATTGAGTTTGAAAGAGAGTTTGAACTTTCATTTTCGGGAGTAAAAGACGCAATTAATAAGGATATTCAGATATGTTTAAACAACAAAATATTGTTAGACTTGGAAGACGCAAGGAAACAATTGCGGTACATTCCTTTTAGAAAAGATAAAAAAATAGAATTAAACTCCCGAAACCCGTTATTTGCTCTTGTAGAATATCAAGGAAAATACAGGGTGTTTTATGGAAATAGAGACATTACTTATATTTATCCTGAATATTTCGAGTATGACGAACAAGGCGTAGATTCAATCAATATTTTGATAGACGGAGTTGAAAAAAAAATCAATTTCGGTAAAATGATAAAGGTTAAAAAACATTTTGTAGTAAAACCGGTAAAAAATTCAAGGGTTAACATAATAGGTTTTATAGGAGAAAACAAAAAAAAGGATGAGGCAAATATCCTTATTCGGAAAAATGATTTTATAAAAAAATTCTCCGTAGATAAATCGGGCTTGATTTATCGAATAGAAGTGTATAAAGAGAAAAAGTTTTCGGGTATGGTGCTCGTAAAATTTATAATCTAATATTTTCAAAACAATAACAATCGAATAACAGAAAGAGGAGAAGACATGCTTAAAAAAAGCAGCATTTTATTAACAATACTTATGGCGCTTGCTATTATTACCAGCGGATTTTTCATCTCATCATGCGGCGATACCCAAAAGGCCGAGGAAGCCGTTGAAGGAGCGACCGAAGTAACCGAGGAAGCCGTTGAAGGAGC
>JAOZTP010000098.1 GCA_029939135.1 Desulfobacterales bacterium | reverse complement strand
CTTATAAATATAAAAACCGCATTAAATCCTTCGGATATCCTCTTGGTTGCGGACGCTATGACCGGACAGGATGCGGTTAATATAGCAAAAACTTTTGACGACCTTTTGGATATAGGGGGCGTTGTTCTTACCAAAATGGACGGAGACGCCAGAGGCGGGGCCGCTTTATCCATTAAATCGATTACGGGCAAGCCGATAAAATTTATAGGAGTCGGCGAAAAACTTAACTCTCTTGAATTATTTCACGCAGATAGAATCGCTTCCAGAATTCTCGGCATGGGAGACGTATTATCCCTTATCGAAAAAGCCGAAGAGACGATTGATAAACAAAAAGCGTTTGAACTTGAAAAAAAGCTTAGAAAAAACCGTTTCACTTTGGAAGATTTTAAAAACCAGATACTTCAGATACGCAAAATAGGCTCCATTGCCGACATCATGAAAATGATACCAGGGATCGGCAATAATAAAAAGTTGAAAAATATTGAAGTTGATGAAAAAGAGTTTGTAAAAATAGAAGCTATTATAAATTCTATGACAAAAGAGGAGAAAAAACGGCATACCATTATAAATGGCAGCCGCAGAAAAAGAATTGCAAAAGGGAGTGGAACAAGTGTACAAGACGTGAACAGACTTTTAAAAAACTATACTCAAATTGTAGACACAATAAAAAAAATGAACAAAACCGGAATGAAAAAATTTATAAAATCTAAAATGTTGCATAGTATATAAAGGAGAAAAAGAATGGCAGTTAAAATCAGACTCGCAAGATATGGAACGAAAAAAAAGCCGTTTTACAGAATAGTAGTTGCTGATAGCAGATATAGCAGAGACGGAAGATTTTTAGAAATTGTGGGTAATTATAACCCTCTTTTGAAAACGGACCAGACTACGCTAAAAGAAGACAGAATTAAATATTGGATGGATGAAGGGGCAATACCTACGGATACTGTTAAGAGTCTTTTAAAAAAGTGAAAGAAGCTTGTAGCTTTTCTTAATCACTTTAAAAGAATATTTTTCATTTATTCTGGATTATTATAACACTAAAAGGAGAATGATTTATGAAAGAGTTGATCAAGTATATTGCCCAGGGATTGGTGGACAATCCGGACGAAGTAGAAGTTTCCGAAATAGACGGCAGCCAGACTTCTGTCATTGAACTGCAAGTAGCAAAAGAAGATTTGGGAAAAGTAATAGGAAAACAGGGTAGAACAGCGCGCGCTATGCGTACAATATTAAGCGCTGCATCTGCAAAAATGAAAAAAAGAACCGTTCTTGAAATTATAGAATAATGTGGAAACAATGAAAAATGACGACTTTCTTTTGATCGGAAAGATTGTCGGAGCGCACGGAGTTAAAGGGGCTGTTCGGATATACTCATACGGCAGCTCATACTCCGTATTTAAAACGGGAATCTCCCTTTATATAAAAAAAAAATCCGCTCAAACTTTCATAAAACATCTGATAACCAGCGTCAGCCCTTACAAACAAATTATAAGAATCAATCTAAAAAATATCTCTTCCCGAAATGACGCGGAAGAGCTTATTTCTTCCGATATCTTTATAAAAAAAAATCTGTTGGAAAAACCCGAAGCAGGAACATATTATTGGTGCCAGCTTACGGGTATTTTTGTATTTAATCTTGACGAAGGGTTATTAGGTATTGTAGAAAGAATTTTTTCTACTGGAGCAAACGACGTTTTGGTAGTGAAAAATAAAAAAGAGGAGATACTTATTCCCTTTACCGAAAATGTTATAAAAGAGGTTAATCTGAAAAAAAAAATTATAAAAGTTGATTTGCCCGAAGGGTTACCGAGATACAAAATAAAAACATAATTAAATAAAAGGGTTATAATGATTTTTGCAGCACTTACAATATTTCCGGAACTTTTTAATAATTTCAAACAATACGGAATTGTAGGCAGAGCGGTTAAAAATAATATTATTAAAATAAAAACATATAACATAAGAGATTTTGCAAAAGGAAAACATAAAATAACGGACGACCGCCCTTACGGAGGCGGCTATGGCATGGTAATGAAACCGGAACCGCTTGCGGAAGCAATAAGAACGGTTAAAAAAGATTTGCAAACGGCAAAAACCATACTATTAACTCCGCAAGGAAAGCCCTTTAATCAAAAAACCGCAATTATGCTTTCGGCTGAAAAAGAAATAATATTTTTATGCGGTAGATATGAAGGGGTTGACGAAAGGATATGCGCCGATTTTATCGACGAAGAGCTTTCAATAGGAGATTTTGTATTAACCGGCGGCGAAATACCTGCAATGGCGGTAATAGACGCGGTTACAAGACTTTTGCCCGAAAGTTTGGGATGTAAAAACTCCGCCGATAATGACACCTTTTCCGATAATCTTATAGAATATGCTCATTATACCAGACCGCAGACCTTTGAAGGCAAAAAAACGCCTGATATACTCTTATCGGGCAACCATCAAGCTATTGAAAATTGGCGGCTTGAAAACGCTTTAAAAAGAACATTTTTAAAGCGTTTTGATATGCTTAAAGCAAGAAATTTTTCTGACAAAGAGATAAAAATATTACAAAATTGGCAAGCGGATATTCAAAAATTAATCGATGCAGACGGCGATTAGACATGGAGAAAAAAATAAAAAACAACATGCCTCCTTCGGTATATATAACATTACTGCATTATCCAGTACAAAATAAAAAAGGAGAAACAATAGCTTCCGCTATAACCAATCTGGATCTGCATGATATAGCGAGAGCGTCCAAAACCTATGGAGTAAAAACTTTTTATGTTATTACTCCTTATAAAGATCAAAAAGATCTTGCGGAAAAAATTGTTTTACACTGGGTTAAAGGACACGGTTCGACATATAATCCGGAAAGAAAAAAAGCTATTGAGTTGATAAAAATAAAAAAAACATTTAAAGAAGCGGTTGACGAAATAAAAATAAAAGAGAAACAACAACCTAATGTTGTGGTTACATCTGCAAAAAAGAGCGAAAACATGATAAGTTATCCTCTTATGTGCAGTAAAATCAAAGACGGTTCGCCTTATATTTTTGTTTTCGGAACGGCTTGGGGTATTTCGGCAAGTTTTACACAAGAAGCCGACTTTATACTTGAACCTATAAAAGGAAATACCGATTATAACCATCTTTCGGTAAGATCCGCCGTTTCAATAATATTAGACAGACTTATAGGAAGAGAATAACTTAAACAATTCTCACGAAAAAAAATAAAAAGGAAACTATTGGAACTATGGAGATAATAAAAAAAATAGAACAGGAAATGATGCGCGTTGATATGCCGGACTTTGCAGCTGGAGATACCATTAAAGTTCACGTTAAAATCAAAGAAGGCGAAAAAGAGCGTATTCAGGTTTTTGAAGGAGTCGTTATCAGCAGACGCAAAGGCGCGTTAAACGCTTCCTTCATAGTAAGAAAAATATCTTACGGAGTCGGAGTAGAGCGCGTCTTTCCGCTTCATACTCCGACTATTGATAAAATAGACTTGGTTGCAAGAGGGAAAGTCCGCAGATCTAAAATATATTATCTACGCAAATTAAGAGGAAAAGCCGCAAGAATTAAAGAGCGTAGAGCAAATCTATAAGCCTTCCGACAAAACGCTCCAAACTACATGATAGACATAAAAATAAAACGGGACCTTTGGTTTTTTGAAAACAAAGCTTATAAAAAAGGCTTTTCAAACATTGCCGGAATAGACGAAGCCGGCAGAGGACCTTTGGCGGGTCCCGTTATATCCGCGGCGGTTATACTTCCCAAAGCTTTTGAAAACAACGATATCAACGATTCTAAAAAATTAACCAAAAAAAAACGGGAAGCCCTATATAGCCTAATTTATCAAAAAGCGGTTTCCATAGGATTAGGCATAGTTGACAACGAATCGATAGATAATATCAACATCTTGCAAGCCTCCCTTTTATCCATGCTTTATGCCATCAAAAATCTAAAAACAAAACCGGATTTTCTTTTAATAGACGGCGCTCATAAAATTAATGCCGATATTTGCCAGTCTCCCATTATTAAAGGAGATTCTTTAAGCATATCAATCGCCTCCGCCTCAATAATAGCAAAAGTTACAAGAGATAGAATAATGGCAAAATATCATAGCAAATATCCTTTATATAATTTCGATCAAAATAAAGGGTATCCCACCAAAAAACATAAAGAGGCAATAGCTCGCTTCGGTTATACTCCTATCCATAGAAAAACTTTTAAAGGCGTAAAAGAGCATATAAAATAAGATGTTAAATAAATATCAAAAATATGGAATGGAATCGGAAACCGCAGCCGTAAAATATCTAAAAAAAAAAGGCTATAAAATAATTGAAAGAAATTTTAAAACAAAATACGGAGAAATAGATATTATTGCAAAAGACGGAGAAACAATCGCATTTATAGAGGTAAAAGCAAGAAAAAATCAAAACTTCGGAAGCCCTAAAGAAAGCATAACCTATACGAAAATAAAAAAACTCTCCAAATCCGCCCTTTTTTATTTAAAAAGTTCCAAACAGATGAATAAAAAAGCAAGGTTCGACGTAGCAATAATAAAATCTTTTGACGATTCTCAAAAACCGGATATTGAATTAATAAAAAACGCCTTTCCTACGGCTTATTAACTTTTTCGTAAAAAATAAGAAAAAAAACATGTCAGAAGTAAAAAATAAATCAACGAGACTTTTAGAAAACGCGGTTCATTCAATTTCAATGGGACTCGAAGACTTTGAGTCATCCGAATCAAATCAACGCCGTATAATTTCATCTGTGAGAAACCTCTTTGCAGGAATCCTTTTATTATTTAAACATAAATTAAATTTATTATGCACGGATGAATCCTTAATTAAGCAAAAAATTACTCCGATCTTCAATGAAAACGGTATTGTGGAGTAGAAAGGTAAAGGTAAAAAAAACCGTTAATGTACAAAGTATTAGAGAAAGATTTAATTCGCTCAAGATTAAAGTCGATTGGGAAAAAATTGATAAAATAAATAAAGTTAGAAATGATATTGAACACTATTATAGCGATCATAAGCCCCAAGATATCCGTTCCATAATATCCGATACTTTTATAATAATTTCTGTTTTTATAAAACAACATCTACAACAAGATCCTAAAAAACTATTAGGAGATGACGCTTATTCTATATTGATTGAAGTAAATGAGGTTTACGAAAGGGAAAAAAAAGAGTGCGACGACGCTATTGAAAAACTACAATTTTTTCATGAAGAAATCATCAGCGCGTTTAAAGCCTATTCTTGCGAAAAATGCGGTTCATATTTAATAATGCCTTCCATTGATAAAGGCGAAGCTATTAAAGCTGATTTTATTTGCAAATTATGCGGAACAAAACTTCCGTACGAAGAGATCGTAGAGCCTGCTATAAAAAGCTATTGTGGCTACGCCGATGAAGTCGATATACCTATCGCAGATTGCCCTGAATGCGGTGGCATCGACGTTTACTTATATAATGAAAAAATTTGTTCATGGTGCGGATTGACGGCTGAACATGAATGCCAAAGATGCGGAACGACAATACTTTCGGAAGAGTTGCAAACTTCGCCGCTTTGCGGTTACTGCGCTCATATGATGGCAAAAGATGATTAAAATTATTAATAATAAATATAAACGCCATTTTTAAAGAATAGAAGCTTTTATATAAATATTTCCCATAAAACCATTTTATTTTACTTAAAATTACGGCGTAAAAAATTTTAACTGCAAAAAACTTATATTGTAATGAAATCAGATAAAAAAAATTCCGAAAGCATACTCTATATTGTCGCAACCCCTATAGGCAACATCGAAGATATTACCGTAAGAGCCATAAGCATCTTAAAACAGGCGAATCTTGTAGCCGCGGAAGATACGCGGCGCGCATCCGTCCTATTTTCTCATTACAACATAACAACCCCTCTTATCTCATATTACGAACAGAATGAAGCCAAGCGTTCCGATCTTTTAATAGAAAAACTTAAAGCGGGAATCTCAATAGCTTTGATATCTGATGCGGGCGTTCCGTTAATATCGGATCCCGGATACAGATTGGTAAAAAAAGCGGCTGAAAACAATATAAAAATAGTTCCTATTCCTGGAGCTTCCGCAATAACCGCATCTGTAAGCGCTGCGGCGCTGCCTACAGATTCCTTTTTTTTCAAAGGATTTACGCCGAAAAAAAAACAGAAAAGAATAGAGGCTATAAAAGAGCTTAAAGAATATAAAGCGACTTTAATCTTTTTTGAATCTCCTATGCGGATTAAAAACTTTATAAAAGAACTATCCGAAATTTTAGGAGATAGAGAAGCGGTTCTTGCAAGAGAAATAACAAAAACTTACGAAGAATTTATAAGAGGCAAACTTTCCGCCATTTTAAATAAGCTTGATTTGCGAAATTCGGTTAAAGGAGAGTGCACATTGCTTGTCGCCGGAAAGTCTGAAGAAAATTTAACGGATAATCTGTTTTCAAAAGAATTAGAGCATCTTTTATTAAAAGGCGAGAACAGATTATCCGAAGTCGTAAAAAATATTGCTGATAAATATAAAATTTCAAAAAAAATCGTATATGATAATGCGATTAGAATAAAAAAGGGGCTTAATATAACGCTTGAAGATAAAACAGACTAACAGATAAATTTTATCCGTTAGTCTATTATCTAAGGCGTTGTGGAGTTTCTAATTTCTCTATTAATTTTTCGTTAATTTTATATTTTATTTTTACTATTTTCTCTATTACTTTTGAAGCAGTCGAATTTCTGATGTGAGGCAGATTACAATCCGGCATTGTCCGAGGAAATACTTTACTTCTTCCTCTTTCAATTGTTCCCATTACCCATTTATATTCTTTTACCAAATTTTGTGGTAAAGAGGCCAGACTGATTTTTTTTAGACTTCGTAAGACGGCGGCGAGTCGTTTTCTTGCATCGCCTTCATGTATTGTAAGAGTATAAATTGCTTCTGATAAATGTGTATTGATATATTGCAAAAAAGATATTTAATGCTCGCCTGCATAGATAGCATAAAAAATTTTTAAATTTTGTATAAAGTAGAGACGTTGCATGCAACGTCTCTATATAACCAATCTTTATTTAATTTGGATTTAGTTAAAAAAACGGGCTTTGCCGTTTATTTTTCCAAAAGCGGATACCCCATATCTTCTCTTTGTTTAAGATAGGTATGAGCGCAGCTTCGGGCTAAATTTCGTATGCGTCCTATATATCCGGTTCTCTCGGTTACGCTGATTGCCCCGCGCGCATCCAACAGGTTAAATATATGAGAACATTTTAAGCAGCATTCATAAGCTGGCAATACCAAAGCCTCTTTTATTATTCTTGCCGCCTCCTTTTCATACATACCAAAAAGTTTTTGGAGCATATCCACGTCCGCTTTTTCAAAATTATAGATTGACTGCTCAACCTCCTGCCTATGATAAACGTCTCCGTAGGTTATTTTATCGTTCCATTTTAATTGGAAAACATTATCTATTTTTTGCAGATACATAGCTATACGTTCAAGACCATAGGTTAATTCTACGGATATTGGTTTTAATTCTATGCTGCCTGCAAGCTGAAAGTAGGTAAACTGGGTTATCTCCATTCCGTCAAGCCACACTTCCCAGCCGAGTCCCGAAGCTCCAAGCGTGGGAGATTCCCAATCATCTTCCACAAATCTTATATCATGATCTTCCGGTTTGATTCCAAGAGCTTTTAAACTTTCAAGATATAACTGTTGAACATTTTCGGGCGAGGGTTTTAATATTACCTGATACTGATAATAATGCTGTAACCTGTTGGGATTCTCTCCGTATCTTCCGTCCGTAGGGCGTCTTGAAGGCTGAACATAAGCAACATTCCACGGCTCGGGACCAAGCGCTTTTAAAAGGGTGAAATGATGAAATGTTCCGGCGCCTACTTCTAAATCATAAGGTTGGACAAGTATGCAGCCTTTTTTGCTCCAAAA
>JAOZTP010000097.1 GCA_029939135.1 Desulfobacterales bacterium | reverse complement strand
CCTGCGGAGTTCATTTTAAAGAAAAAAATAATCGAGAATATTTAAGACCCGCCACTCCTCCCAAACTTTTTTTAAAAACGGCTATTAAAAGCATCCGAAAACTTATAGAATTAAAACCAAAAAAAATATGTTTTGGACACTTCGGGATAAGCGAAAACCCCGATAAAATAATGAAAAAATATATAGACCAGCTAATGTTATGGGAAAATATAATAAAAGAAGCCGTTAAAACGCAAAGTCCGCAATCCGTCTTTGCTTACTCATTTAAAAAATTACTATTACAAGACGAAATGCTTGCAGATTTTAAAAAATTAAATACAAAAATACAAAAAAGAGAATTGTTTTTTATAAAAAATAGTTTTAATGGTTTTCTACAATATTTAAACGAAAATTAATTGATTATAAGGGATTTCTCGCTTTGCTCAAAATGACAGCGTTAAAAACGGAGCAAAGCGCGAGCCTTTAAATGTAGTTAAATACAAAAAATGATAAAATTTCGGCGTATAACAAAGTGTTTTGTTTATTTGCAAGGCGATTTTTTTTTAATCGGAGGAATAGATAAACTACTTCGAGAATTAAAAAATCTTTTCAACGCCGCAAACGAGCAAAATGCGAAGTTATACGCCGAAATCTAAAAGGGAGAACTTATGGATGGATACAACATGGATATATTACATATAATGCTCTCGGCTGGGGCTATGGTAAAATTGGTTTTACTGATTTTAATCATTTTTTCCATAACCTCTTGGGCAATAATAATATCCAAATACATATATATAAAAAAAGCGTATAAAGAATCGGAGATATTTTCAAGAATGTTTTGGAAAAGCAAAAATTTTTCAGACGCTTATGCAATGTCAAAACAGTTTGCCTCAAGCCCGTTATCGCGCGCCTTTAGAGTCTGCTATGCGGAAATGAAAAAACGAGCCCCCGCAGGACGACGCAATCCGTTAAAATTGGAAGAAAACATTCATATGATAAAAACTTCTGGCATAGATAATATAAAACGTTCCTTGCGTAAAGCTTCGGAAACCGAAACAGTCAAGCTTACCCGCCTGCTCCCGTTTCTTGCCACAACAGGCAACTCCGCCCCGTTTATAGGGCTTTTTGGAACAGTTTGGGGGATAATGAATTCCTTTCATGGCATAGGTTTAAAAGGTTCCGCAAGTTTAGCGGTCGTCGCTCCGGGCATATCCGAAGCCTTAATAGCCACAGCCGTAGGACTTGCCGCCGCCATACCCGCAGTAATAGCTTACAACTACTTTTTATCCAAAATAAGCGTTATAGAAGCGGAATTAAGAAGTTTTTCTACAGATCTATTAAATATGATCGAAAGAGAGAAGTAACATGGCGTTTAGTATGAACAACGAAAAATTAATGTCTGAAATAAACGTAACCCCTTTTGTAGATGTTATGTTAGTGCTTTTAATCATATTTATGGTAACGGCTCCTATGATGATAAAAGGCGCTCAAGTCTCTTTGCCTGAAGCGGAAATGAGCAATATAAAAACAACCGAAGATATTACCGTCGTAACCGTAGATAAGGATATGCAAATATATATCAACGATTATCAAACTACAATCGAGGCTTTTCCCGAAAAATTAGACAGAGCTTTTTTTAATAAAAAAGATAAAGAGATACTCCTGAAAGCCGATAAAGAGGTTCCTTACGGAGTAGTGGTAAAAGTTATGTCCGAAATAAAAAACGCAGGCATTACAAAAATAGGCATGCTTACCAACCCGCTTAATACAAAAAAAAAGGAATAATTTCATAATGTTGAACCATTTCAAAGCATTATGGAGCGAAGATAAAGGCTTCGGCTTCTTTCTTACCGTATCCGCCTTATCTCATATCATTATCTTTGCATTTTTTCTTTTTACAAGCTCCGGCAATAATCGGCTGCTACGCAATATTAACGCTATTGACGTCAACCTGATTTCAATTTCAAAAGCGGGGGGTATAAAAAGCGCTCCTGTTTCGTCCCCAAAAAAAACTTCAAAAAAACCTGTTGCGGTTAAAAAAACAAAACCGAAAAAAGAGACGCAAAAAGAGATTAAAAAAACGGTAAAAGAGAAAAAAAAAACGCTTCCTAAAAAAGAGGCAAAAAAAAAAATAAAACAGAAGAAAAATACGGAAGCCGATAAAGCAAAAGTTGCGGACGCAATAGAAAAAATAAAAAAAAGCATAGCGGCGGAGCAGCCCTCCGATAATCCGACAATTTCCGATACAAAAGAAGGGGAAGGCGGTTTTTCCTCTATGGCAGACGCCAGACCCGGATCTATCATAGGGAATATAGTATCCGCTTATCAGGCGGAGGTAGCTTGGAGAATAGAGCAAAACTGGTTTTTTTCCGGGCAGACGACAGGACAGCATAATATAAAAGCGGTATTAGTAATCGAAATAATGAAAAGCGGCGAAATAAAAGAGGCATATTTTGAAACAAAATCAGAAAGCCCATATCTTGACGATTCCGCTTACAAAGCCGTATTAAAATCGAATCCGCTACCTCCTCTTCCGGATGCTTTCGGAGTTTCAAGCTATAAACTGGGCTTGACTTTTACGCCGTCCGGTATAGAATAAAAATCAATTTTTTAAAATTTTATTCTTAAAGACAGATGAGTTTAAAGAGGTAATAAACTATGTTTTTTAAAATTTTTTTTACGCTTTTTTTTATTTATGCGTCATTTGCGGCAAATTGTTTTGCACAGGTTGACTACATAGATATAAACTCGCCCGCAATGCGTAAAATTCCTATAGCAATTCCGAACTTTCAATCCGCTTCAAGCGATAGCCTTGCGGTAGAAGGCTCTCGTATCATCAGCAACGCCCTTGATTTTACGGGTTATTTCAGAAGCATAGGCGGAGGCTCTTCCATTGACAATGTTGAAAATATTATTTTTCAAAACTGGTGGTTAGACATGGGAGCCGAAATGTTAGTTGCGGGAAAAATAGATAAAAATAACGGCAAGATCGAAGTGGAATTAAGACTTTTCGATATACTATCCGAAAGATTGCTTATAGGCAAAAAATATAGAGGCTCGCAAGATCAATTGCGAAAAATATTACTTAAATTTTGTAGCGAAATCATATATAGACTTACAGGCAGCCGAGGAGTCTTTTTTAGTAAAATAGCCTTTGTATCCAAAAATTCCGGCAAAAAAGAGATATATGTCTGCGAATTCGACGGATATAACAGCCGTCCCGTTACGAAATACAACAGCATAAGCACAACGCCGGCTTGGTCCGACGACGGCTCGCACCTTGCCTATACCTCCTTTAAAAACGGAAAAGCGGATATTTTTATAAAAAATTTACAAGACAACTCGGAAATTATCATAAATAAAAAAGGCACAAACATTACTCCCGCTTGGGTTAAGGGGAAATTTGAATTAACCGCTTCGCTCTCATTTTCCGGAGATCCTGAAATTTATTTGTTGACTGGAAAAGGGAAAATCATTAAAAGACTCACTCGTCAAGCAGGAATTGACGTCTCTCCTTCCTGGGCGCCGGACGGAAGAAGTTTTGTATTCGTTTCCAGAAAAACAGGCAAGCCCCAGTTATATATAGGCAATTATTTAACCGGCGGATTTAACAGATTAACTTATGAACATAATTATAACCAAGAGCCTTGCTGGTCTCCAAAAGGAGATAAAATAGCGTTTACGGCATTAGTCGAAGGAAAAACCAATATATTTGTAATAAATACAGATGGCGGCGGTTTAACCCGATTAACCTATGGCGGAGGAGATAACGAATCGCCTTCGTGGGCGCCGGATGGTAGTCTTATTGTTTTTGCTTCGACTAAAGAAGGATCATCCGGACTTTATATAATAAGTCTTCATGGCAAAGAGCAGCGGCGTTTACTGAATCTGCCCGGCGAACAGACCTCGCCGGCTTGGTCGCCTGTTCTTAATAAATAATATTATAAATATTTTAAGGAGGAAAAAATGTTGAAAAATTTTTTAAAGGGTTTGTTGTTTCTTATGGCTATTTCCGCTCTATTACTCACAACGGCATGCGCTAAAAAAGATCTGCAAACAGATAGCGCGGCAACCGAAGAAAGACAAGTTGCAGAGCAGCAACCTGCAGGCAAGACGGATGGAGCGGCAAATTTAGAGGAAGAAGATCTCTATGGAAAAACATTGGAAGAGGCTCGTATAAATTTTATGAATGAAGATATTCATTTTGAATTTGACAGCTATAGAATCGTTCCGGAATATGTAACCATACTTCAGACCAAAGTTAGATGGCTTGCAAGTCATCCCGGTATAGCAATGATCGTAGAAGGACATTGCGATGATAGAGGCACGGAAGCATACAACTTATCTTTGGGAGAAAGAAGAGCAAACGCCGTTCAACAATTCTTGCTTGACGCTGGCATTGAGGCTTCGAGAATAGAATTAGTATCTTTTGGAGAGGAAAAACCTCTTGATTCTGCATCAAACGACGTTGCATGGGCAAAAAACAGACGTTCTCATTTTTCATTAAAATAAGTCGTCAGCATCAAAAATATTAATTAATTTATGATGCCGGGCAAAACATCTGGCATCATAAACCCCATTATCTTTTTAACTCTTTACCCCCCGAAAAATTAAAAGCTATGCGATATTATATTATCATATCATTATATTGTATCCTGTCATTCTTTTTACCGTCGACTTTAAACGCCTCTGATAACAAACCCGAAATCTCGCAATTAAGAGACAGGATTGCCGTTTTAAACGTAACAATCGAAGGACTCCGAGAAGAAGTCAAAAAACTATCCGGAATAATTTCCGAAACGGAATACAAATTAAATAATAAAATAAAAAACATCAAAAGCGGCTCCAATAATAAAAACGGAAACCTTCAAGATATAAAAGACGCAATTCAAAATAACCAAAAAAGAATAACCGCAATAGAAAATTTTTTCGGCATCATTAATAACAGCGGCGCCGAAAATGGAAAAAAAATCAACTATACGGCAAACCCCGCAGCGAAGCCAACCAAATCAAATCGACAACAGGAAAAAGAACTATATGACGCCGCAAAAAATCTTTATGATACGCAAAATCACGAAAAGGCTTTGGCAAATTTTAACGCTGTATTAAAAACATATCCTGATTCCATATATACGGATAACTGTTATTTCTGGATAGGAGAAATCTTTTATAAGAAAAAAATGTATAGGCAGGCTATACTTAAATATCAAAAAGTTATAGAAAATTTTCCTAACGGCAATAAAACTCCGTCAGCCTTTTTAAAGCAAGCGATCTCTTTTTATAAACTCGGCGAAAAAGAGAATGCCGCTATTATTTTAAAAGAGGTTATAAACAAATATCCGAATTCAAACGAAGCGAGAAATGCGGAAAAAAAGCTTGAAGCTTATAAATAGCCGTTTGAAAACAAATAAGATATGAAAACATTAGGCATTGATCCGGGACTCGCCTCAACAGGCATAGGTATAGTTAGCGGCGAATCTGACAACATAACCGAATATTCTTTCGGCGTAATAGAGACCTCCCGCAAAATACCGGACGGAGAGAGATTAAATATAATCTTTTCCGAAACAAAAAAAATTTTAACAAGTCAAAAACCGGACATTGTAATAATAGAAGACGTATTTTCTCTTAAAGAATATCCCAAATCTGGCATATTATTAGGGAAAGTTACGGGAGTTCTTCTTCTTGCCTGTGCAATATTGAAAATTTCGGTTATCGAAATAACCGTTCGAGAAGTAAAACAAATACTAACGGGCAACGGCAGAGCAGGCAAGGCGCAGCTTGAAACGGCAGTCCGAAACATTCTAAATCCCCCGTCCTTAATCAAGCCAAGCCATGCTTCAGACGCTCTTGCTCTTGCTTTAATAGGACTTTTCAGATATAGCAACGAATGGTTATAGACTTTTTTTACTTTTAAAATCAATTGCCGCGGTTTTTTCGCCTTTATTTTGACGAGCGCGGCGAGGAGAAATTTTATATAAAAAATATGATCGGTTATCTTGAAGGCATACTCTTAAAAAAAGAGAAAGAAAAAATATTATTACTCGTAAATAATATAGGATACGAAATATTAATACCCGCTTTTTTTATGCAAAAAATCAATGCAAAAAAAACGGGAGACAATCTTATATTATACATCTATTATCAACAAACGGAAAGACAGCCAAAACCGATTCTTATAGGCTTTGAAACTCAAGAAGAAAAAGAATTCTTTCAAAACATTATATCCGTAGCGGGCATAGGTCCGTTAAAAGCCGTAAAAGCTATAAACATACCGATAAATACAATAGCTATGGCTATAGAAACAAAAGATATTGAAAAACTGAAAATGCTAAAAGGGATAGGAGAAAGCGCCGCAAAAAAAATAATAGCCTCTTTATCAGGAAAAATGGAAAAATTTGCAGTCTCCTATTCCGTAGAATATAAAATAGAAGAAACCAAAAAAGAATTAAAAAATCAGGTAATGCAAGTTCTTATAAACCAGCTTGGGCATAAATTTTCAGAGGCGGATAAAATGATAGAAGAGGCTTTAAAACAGAATCCGGAAATTATTGAGCCAGAAGAGCTCTTTGATCAAATATATAAAAAATAAAACATGAAAACATTAAAGCATTTTTCTTTAAATCAAAATATTACCACCAATAAAAATATTCCGTCGGATACAGATTCGGAAATTTTATCTTTAAGACCCGCAAGCCTCTACGATTATGTGGGACAGTCCGATACTATTAAGTCCTTAAAAATAGCGATAGATGCGGCAAAAAAAAGAAAAGAAGCGTTAGAACATATAATTTTTCACGGGCCTCCCGGGCTTGGAAAAACCACTTTAGCTTATATAATTGCCAATGAAATGGACGCTAACATAACGATTACATCCGGTCCCGCTTTGGAAAAAGGAGGCGATCTGCTGGGAATACTTACTCACCTTAAAGAGGGAGATATGCTTTTTATAGACGAAATCCATAGAACCCCTAAAATAGTAGAAGAGCTTTTATATCCGGCTATGGAAGACTTTGCGGTAGATTTTGTATTTGATAAAGGAATTCATGCAAAAAGCCACAGATTTCGATTGAAAAAATTCTCTTTAATAGGAGCGACTACGAGAGTGGGATTATTATCCGCGCCTTTAAGAGACAGATTCGGCATATTCAGAACCCTTAATTTTTATACTGATGAAGAATTAATAAAAATAATCTTTAGATCCGCAAACCTTTTAAATATAAAAATTACTCCGGACGGGGCAAAAGAGCTTGCAAAAAGATCAAGAGGCACCCCGCGCATAGTAAATAGACTCATAAAACGAGTTCGAGATTACGCGCAGGTAAAAAGCGAAGAAAAAATAACGGCACATACCGTAAATAAAGCCTTGAACATGGAAGGAATAGATAATAAAGGGCTTACAAACCTTGATATAAATTACCTTAATACAATATTAAAATTTTATAACGGCGGACCAGTAGGCATAGAAGCCATAGCCGCCACATTACAGGAAGAAACCGATACATTAGTTGACGTTGTAGAGCCATATCTGTTAAAACTCGGATTTGTTATAAGAACATCTTCTGGTAGAAAAGCTTTGCAGAAAGCTTATAAGCATTTCGGCAAAGCTTTTGAAGCCGAAAAAGAATTGAAACAGAAACATATTTTTTGATAATCGTAACTGATAATTACAAGCTATTATTAAAATTTAAAAATAACGAAGAAAAAAATTTTAATGGGAAAATAATTTGGACATAGATCCGGAATTGTTATACAAAGCTTCCATAGTAAAACAAGCATACAAAAAGGCATAATTAATTGCTTTATTATAAAATCGGTTATAAAAAGGCTCAGCATACAAATTGAATAAAAACAGAGGGAAATTTATAGTATTCGAAGGAATAGACGGATCCGGCAAAAGCACGCAAGTCCAAAGACTTGCAAATCGTCTTATAAAAGAGAAAATATATATATATAAGACATTCGAGCCTACGGACGGTCCTATAGGCTCGTTGGCAAGACAAATGATG
>JAOZTP010000096.1 GCA_029939135.1 Desulfobacterales bacterium | reverse complement strand
CAAGGAGCGGTTACCGCATCCAAAATAATAGCAAATGCTTTTGTCCGAGCCGGCAAATACGGAGCGGCTTTTCCTATGTTTGGTTTCGAGCGCAGAGGAGCGCCCGTATCTGCATTCGGAAGATTCGGAGACGCTCCCATAAGAGTAAAAACCCAAATATACAAACCGGATTGTTTGGTTATTCTTGATCCTTCTCAGGAAAATTCCAATAGTATATGGAGCGGATTAAAGCCGAACGGAATTGTATTGCTTAATACAAACGAAAAGTTTGAGCATAGCAATCCTAATATTAAAACCGCCGGAATAATCGACGCCGTAGGCATTGCGACTGAAGAAATAGGCTTGCCTATACCTAACACCTGCATAGTAGGAGCCTTTGCGGCGGTTACGGGATTAATAGATATCAAATCGATTACGGAATCCTTATCCGATTATTTTGATAAAGAAAGACTTCGGGCAAATATAAAATGCGCCGAAAGAGGATATAACGAAGTTAAAATCCATAATTTTTAAGGAGAAATGATATGGCAAGATGGGGAATGGTCATTGACGTTAAAAGATGTATAGCTTGCTGGAGTTGCACTATCTCTTGCAAACAGGAACACTTTTTACCTCCAAATCTATTTTGGAACAGATTATTAATCGGAGAGAAAGGGAAATTTCCTACGGCAATAAAACTTGTTTATCCCGTATTATGCAACCATTGCACAGATGCGGCGTGCGTAGAAGCTTGTCCTACAGGAGCTACATATCAAAAAGAGGACGGCATAGTAATGATTGATTATGATCAATGCGTCGGATGCCGAGCCTGTTTGATAAGCTGTCCTTATCAGCAAAGAACATATTATGATAAAGATAGCAAAGCAAAAGAGTATTTTCCCGGTCAGGGCAAAACCGCATTGGAAAAACTCGGCGAGGAAATATATCCTTTTCAGGTAGGAACGGTAATGAAATGCAATTTTTGCGAAGAAAGAATTTCAGACGGATTACAAAAAGGATTAAAGCCGGGAATAGACGAAGATGCTAATCCCGCTTGCGTTAACGCCTGCCCCGTAGGAGCAAGAGTATTCGGCGATATTTCCGATTATCAAAGCCCAATATCCGAGCTTATAAAAAGTAACAGCGCAAAGGCTCTTCATCCCGAATTTGAAACGGATCCTGCAGTTTTTTATATAGATTAATAAATTTTGTCGGATAACAAACTACTTTGTTATCCGACAAAATTATTTATTTTGCTCTTAAAAGTTTTAACCCTCGAAATACTACATGTATTCTTCCGGTTAAGAATTTTTTTTCACCTTGCAAATGAACAAACCACTTTGTTATCTGACAAAATTGTATAATATCCCGCCTAAAAACTACTTTCTTAATTTATAATTTAATTAAGGGATTTCTCCTTGCTGCGCTCGTCGAAATGACAAGTAGAAATAAGGTTCGTTAAAAATAACAGGGAAAAAATAGAAAGCCTGTCTTGTCAAGCAAAGAGCGATCTCCTTCTATTATTTTGATAGTTATTTGATTAGATTTATTTTGGAAAGATTGTTCTACCCGTAGTTAAGGAAGGGAAGATTTTTTTGTCGGGCAAGATGTTTGATAAAAAGAATTATATTCGTAGAGAGGTTGGATGCAACCTCTCTACGCTGCGACTTTGTTAATAATGAAAAAATATTATTTATTTAATTTTGATCCAAACCTAAAAGACCCTCTTTAAGTCCCGGAATCGAATTTATGCCGAAATAAGCCTTTAAAGTGGCGTTGCATACATCTTCCGAGCTTACGCTTCCTACTACTTTGGAATTATAAACGACTCTTATATCTCCGTTGCCCGGAAAAATTAGATCAAGCGTATCATCCTTTTTAATTTCAAAGGAGAAGAGCTTTAAAAAAGTTTGAGCGACTTCCGAATTTTTATAATCGAATCCGTCCTTTTCATAAACGTCCGTATATGCTTTTTGAATTTTATCTCCGGAAACAGATTTATAAATAAAGTGCATTCGAATCGCTTTTGGAATTTCAGGATTAATAGCTTGATCAACTCCCGTAATTTTAAAAGGAGCGTAAAAACCGCCCGCATATACCTTTATTATAAATTTTTTACGCAAAGCGGTTCCGTTTAGCTGCAAAGACATGTCGTCAACTTGGTAAGCGTCCGGCAAAGTAACATTTGCTATGGTAGCGCTCATAGCGTAAGGCGCCGTTAAAATTGTGATTAGAAAAATAAAAGTAAAAATTTTTTTCATCAAAAATGCCTCCGTTATTATTTGGTTTAAAAAAAGCGCCGTTATTTAAAGTTGCGTCAAGCCATTAAGCAAATTCGCTTTGTTTTTTATTTGTCGCTTAATCCCAAAAGACCCTCTTTAAGTCCCGGAATCGAATTTATGCCGAAATAAGCCTTTAAAGTGGCGTTGCATACATCTTCCGAGCTTACGCTTCCTACTACTTTGGAATTATAAACGACTCTTATATCTCCGTTGCCCGGAAAAATTAGATCAAGCGTATCATCCTTTTTAATTTCAAAGGAGAAGAGCTTTAAAAAAGTTTGAGCGACTTCCGAATTTTTATAATCGAATCCGTCCTTTTCATAAACGTCCGTATATGCTTTTTGAATTTTATCTCCGGAAACAGATTTATAAATAAAGTGCATTCGAATCGCTTTTGGAATTTCAGGATTAATAGCTTGATCAACTCCCGTAATTTTAAAAGGAGCGTAAAAACCGCCCGCATATACCTTTATTATAAATTTTTTACGCAAAGCCGTTCCGTTTAACATCAAAAAATAATCGTCAACCTTGTAAGTATCTGGCAAAGTAACATTTGCTATGGTAGCGCTCATAGCGTAAGGCGCCGTTAAAAATAGGATTAGAAGAATAAAAGTAAAAATTTTTTTCATAAAAACCGCCTCCGTATGAATATCAGTTATAGTCCAGTTATAATCAAAATTAGCCCAAATGCTATTCTAATGTTTTTGAAAAAAAATTATCCGACTTTTAAAACTATCGTCCAATTAAGCGTAAAATATATTTTATGCTTAATTTTTGCAAGTTAAATTTTGTTTCTTTTTTCTAAAAAACTTAATTCCGTTATAACGAGAATATTTTTTTCGTTATAATTACTCAAAGTTTTTTTTTGCTTTTCTTATTGCTTGTCTTTTCCGATTTTCAGGCAAAATATTTATAGCCGATTAGGTTAAGCGACGCGCAAGCGGACAATAAATCTTGCAAAAAAAAAATAATCTGTTTTAAAGGTTCATTAATTACAAATTTTAAATTATAAAATAGTTTCCGTTTTTTATAATTAACTTTTTTTTATAATGAAGATTTTTTTACGGAAATTATAAAATCGGAGAAGTTATGATTTTCAATCTATTAAAAGAAATCTTTTTTTTATTTAATGAAGTTGCAATATTTCTACTTTTCGGTTTGCTTATAGCCGGAGTTTTGTATGTTTTTTTTCCGGATTCCATTATAAAAAAACATTTCGGAAAAAACAGTTTCGGCTCCGTTATAAAATCCACAGTCTTTGGAATTCCTCTTCCGCTTTGTTCCTGCGCGGTAATACCCGTAGCCGCATCTTTAAGAAACTCCGGCGCTTCAAAAGGGGCGAGCATATCTTTTTTAATCTCGACTCCTCAGGTAGGGGCGGACAGTTTTTTTATAACTTATTCCCTTTTGGGATACATATTTGCTTTTTTTAGAATAGCAGCCTCGATTATAACGGCGATAGTAGCAGGTATTATGGTAAACTTTTATTCCCGTAAAAAAAAGGATAAACCGGCTATCAAACCCTGCGTTAAGATTTCGGAAGAACCGATTGCAAAAAGATTAAAAAATTTTTTCAGCTATATTCAATTTGAAGTTTTCGGCGCAATTTCGGACACTCTTATTATCGGAATAGTTATTGCGGGCGCAATTTCGGCGTTTATTCCAGATACTTTTTTTACCCATTATCTTAATTATCCGTTTTTATCTATGATTATTATGCTTGCGGTAGGAATTCCGCTTTATGTATGCGCTTCGGCTTCCACTCCTATAGCGGCGGCTTTAATAATGAAAGGCATATCTCCGGGCGCGGCGTTAGTATTTTTATTAACCGGACCCGCTACAAACGCAATAACTATTTCTACCGTAGTAAAAAGCATGGGTAAAAAAACGGCGATTGTTTACGTTATTTCGATAGCGGTTATAAGCATAGCTTTCGGATACTTATTAAATATAATAACTATAAAATACGGTTTTTCAAAGATAATAAGCGGAAGCGGGCATGATATACTTCCTTTGTCTCTTAAATATGCGGGAAGCATAATCTTATTTGGAATGTTCGTTTTACATTACCTTAAAAAAATCTATCTTAATAATATAAAGGAGAATATAATGACTGCGGATACAATACGCTTAAAAGTAAACGGAATGTCCTGTACGCACTGTTCGGCTTCCGTAAAAAAAGCGGTTGAAGCGGTAAGCGAAACTTCGGATATACAAGTTAATCTTAAAGAACAATTTGTAGAATTTAAGATTGAAGATAAAAATAGAATAGCCGAAGTAAAAAATTTAATTATTGCGGCAGGCTTTGAAATATTATGAAAACGGCTTATTTCAATTGTTTTTCAGGAATTAGCGGAGATATGATTCTCGGCGCTTTTGTAGATTTGGGAGTTCCTGTTTTATGGCTTTCTCAAAATCTTTTAAAGATACGCGGTTTAAAAAAGACCGATTTTAAAATTAGAAAAACAAAAAAGCAGATAAATGGAATTAGCGCCGTAAATATACATATAAAAGATTATAATCAAACATATAATCGAGATTATAACGCTATTAAATCTATGATAGAAAAAAGCCGGCTATCCGATTTTGTAAAGGAGAAAAGCCGCGCTATATTTAATAAAATAGCCGAAGCCGAAGCAAAAATACATAATTTTAATATCGAAAAGGTTCATTTTCACGAAATAGGCGCCATTGATTCGATTATAGATATTATAGGCGCGGTTTTATCTATAGAATATCTTGGCGTTAAACAGATTTATGCTTCAAAAATTCCAGTAGGAAGCGGATCGGTTAAGACATCGCACGGAATAATACCTGCGCCTGCGCCAGCAACTTTACAGATATTAAAAAACATTCCGGTATATGGATTAAATATAAATACCGAAATAACCACCCCTACCGGAGCCGCGGTTTTATCGGTTTTATCAAAAAAATTCGGAACGTTTCCTGAAATTATTATAGAAAAAACAGGATACGGAGCCGGAAAAAAAGATTTAGGACAAAGAGGAAACTTTCTTACGGTTACATTAGGAGAGGCATGCAATCAATCCATTAATATAAAGCAGGAAATAATAACCGTTATAGAGGCTAACATAGACGACGCAAATCCTGAATATTTAGGATTTATTATGGAGAAATTATTTTCCGCCGGCGCTTTAGACGTATCATTTATTCCGATTTTTACAAAAAAGAACAGACCTGCAACAATAATTAAAATTTTATCTTCAAAAGAGAAAAAAGAGGAGATTATAAATATAATATTTCGGGAACAATTATCTTCCGGCGTAAGATACTATAATGTTAAGCGGAAAGTATTAGATAGAAAAGAGGTTATGATTAAAACTGAGTTTGGCAACATAAAGGCAAAAAAAATTATAAACCCGGATAAAACCTATTATATAACCCCGGAATATGAGGAATGCAGAAAAAAAGCCTTAAAGCTTAATCTTCCTATAAGGCTTATATATCAAAAAGTTGAAAGCGGGATAATAACAGATTAAAAATAGTATAATTTATGCCATCATTTGTTATAATTAAGATCGGCGCGCCGATTCGGTTTTCGCGTTAAAAATAGAAACCGATTCAAACCGATTTGACATGCTTATAATCTTATAGTAAAAAAAAATGCAACAAATAGTAAAAAGATTTACGCTATGTATAAAATATAGCGCCTTTTTTTTAGGAGATAATATTATGTATTTACAAAAAAATAAAAATATTAAGGCATGTGGAAATTGCATGGCATATCAAAATTGTTCGGAAACCTTTACAAGTATGGCGAAATATCTTTCAACCCTTTTGCAAAATGGCGAAATAACCAACGACACATTCCAAGCGCTTATTCGTCAGGCATTCGCCTTTTTTATAGAAGCCAAAGTTTCAAGACAGGTTGATAAGATTTCGGAAACTTTTGATTCGATTTTGAGAAGTAAAACTTCGTTAAACAGGCTTACAGGGTTATTATAATGAGCAGGGATAATAAAGATATAATAAGCGATAAATCCAAAGAAGAATTTACAGGTAAAAATAAGGACGATTCTATCGAACCAGAAGCCCTTAAAAATTTTACGCCGGATTCAGAAGAAATTGTTAAAATGGGAATGATGGCTATGGGCGGAATGAATCCGTTATCAAATCCCCTTTAAGAAAAAATTACCGAAAAACATATAGACAAAATATTAGATATAAGCGCAAAGGATGGGGAAAGAGCATTTTCGGATAGTCAAGAAACAAAAAAATATACTTTAATATATGTTTTAATTTTTGCCGTTATTTTTGTATTTACTACAATATTTTTAGTAAGTTCGGACAAAGAATTGTATAAAGAGGCGATAAAGCTTTTTGCAGTGTTTGTCGGGGGATTAGGCGGAGGTTTCGGCGTTAGAAGCTATATAGATAGAAATAAAAAAGCTGATTAATAAAAAAGCAGAATAACTTTAAGCCGTAAAGATTTGCATTTTTCACATAATGTAATTTTTTTGCGGCTTTTTTAGGTTATGAGAAAAAAAGCCTTAAAGCTTAATCTTCCTATAAGGCTTATATATCAAAAAGTTGAAAGCGGGATAATAACAGATTGAAAATGATATTATCCCGCTTAAGTTATTAAAATCTTCGGATGCTATAACAAACTACAAATATTTACCCGTTCCAACAGTTGCGTTCGGCATTTTTTTCGCAATCCGATTTTTTTTTATAACCTTCGCAAGACGCTCCTACAATTTCGCCGTTAGGAGCGGTTCTTCGCCAACGCCATTCTTCTTTTTTATCTTCATAAAATTCCCATTTATCTTTATCATATTTAGATTGATCGCCCATTAATGTTTCCTCCTTGTTATTATATGTTTGTTTAAATTTTTATATGCCGTAACAAAAGCCAAAATATTATCAGACAAATATGCAATTATATAATAGCTGCAAGCGACGGCACTTTTTTCGCAATTTTTACCGCAATCTTTCCAAGTTCTTCTATATTTTTCTTTAAAGCGACTGCCGATAAATTAGCCCTTGAAGCTTCTTTTACGACAATAATTATTTTGTTATAAGTCTCAATGTCTACAAGGTCTGGCGTTATTTCGCTAATTTCTTCTTTAGATAATCCCATTAAGTCTTTTAGCTGATCTTTATATTTGCCCTCAAATTCTTTACGGCTTTCATCCAGTTTGTCTTGTAATCGCTTTTTAAATTCTTCATTAGCCATTATATCCTCCTAATTATTAGCTTCAAATTGTATCTATTTTTTAGACTTTATCAAATTTTCAAACTTATTTACGATTGAATCAAAACCATCCTCTCCTTTTTTAGCTTTCTGTAGCAAGTTAGCAATTTTTTCCGACATATCGGCAAATTCTCCACCTGCATCACTTCTTAAATCTTTGAGATGAATTTTTTCTAATAATTCATTCTGGGCGTTGTGGACTTTTACTATAGATGCCAAATGCCCTGTTACAATGGAATTTGCATAATGAATTTGATCATAGCCTTTATTAATATTTGATAATACGCTCGAATATTGATCCTGTATCGGTTTTAATTTTAATTTCCTGTAACTTTCAACGTCTTCATGTATCATTAGTAAAAAAATTTCTATTTTCGCAAAAGCTTCTTTTTGCGCTTTCCCTATAGGGTCAACCTTGCTTGCAGTTTCAATAGCTCCAAGCATCTCCTTTTTTAATATATCATCAGAAAGCGACTTTTGAATTTGGTGTGTAAGATAAACATTATCAATAAATATATTAATATCATTCTGTAATTCTTTATAA
>JAOZTP010000010.1:19940-26496 GCA_029939135.1 Desulfobacterales bacterium | reverse complement strand
AGGACACCGGCCTTTCACGCCGGCGACAGGGGTTCGAATCCCCTTGGGGACGCCATATTTAAAAGGGATATAAGCCTTATTTTAAAAAAAGCTTATATCCCTTTTTTTAGCTCTTCTTGTAATCCCCGCAGCGTAAAATATTTTGTTTGTTTTCAAGGCTTGTAAAAAAGGGACAAAATATGAAGTTATTTTATTCTATGGAGACGGTCTCATAACTCCGTTTCTATCTCTTTTAAGAGGAGCGCTTTGAATTGGAAGAGGCGCGCCCGGAACTTGGTTTATAGAAACTCCATGTTTCCATTCTTTAGGCGCTATCGCAATGTAGCGGGCATAACCTCCTGTGCCTCCTTTTGGTTTTGCAAATCCTATAATAATTAAAGCTCCTGTTTCCGGAACCTTATCAAGATTCGAAACCCCTTCGGCTTGAGCGAAATGATTGTGCATAAGCCAATATTCCCCTTCTAAATTCGGCGTAGTATCCGTATCTAAAGGCTCATGTCCATGAAAAAGTATTTTTCTTTCAAGATGTAAAAATTTTAAAGCTTCAATGCCTACGCCGGGGAAAGGTTTTTGATTAAATTTTTTGTTCTCTTTCCATTTTTTATGCCAATCGGATCTTACCATAACTACGGAGCCTTCCGGAATTACGCCGTATTTTTCTTCCCATTGTTTTATATCTTCCACTTGCAGATGGTACCCGTTATCTTGAGCTACTTTATTATGAATATCTATTACAACCAACGGACGTATTGCATAAGTTGCTGGAATATCGCTTATTGTGGCTCCGAGTTTATCCCAATGAGCCGGCGGGTCCAGCTGGGTTCCGTATTGATCGGTCATAAGTTCGTAAGCTGTCGCTACAAAACCATGCTTTTCGTAAGTAAACTCTTCGCCCGCTTCAATATATCCTTCAATTCTATTTCCGGCTTTTGCAGGTTTAAATTTAGCGGCGCCAAAGCCGGTCCATACTGCCTGAACAGGCTCAAAAGCATGAGTAAGGTCAATATATTTTGCGTCTTTAAATATGTTGTTATACACATCCCAAAGTCCTTGATTTTTTTTTTGAGCCGCCGTCGTAAATCCTGAAAAAAAAATAACGGATAAAATTGTCGCCATTAAAATTGCTTTTTTCATTATAGCCCCCTTTTATACAGTTGTAATTTTTAATCTCCTTTTCAATGCAAAATGTAGAGAGATTATATTTATTCTTTTTATCCGTTTGTTTTATTGCATGTCAATTGAATAAAATTCATTATTTTTTAGAGCCATTTTGACCCATTAAAATATTTTTTTTGATATTTATATCGAAAATCTATTTAAAAATGACGGTAAAAAGATTCTCTTCTTTGTTTTGAAAATCATATCGAATTTAACCAAAGTATTATAACCGCTTGTTGAAAAACTAACGCCAGTTTATTTTTTTTGACATATCTTAATTAAATTTTTCACTCTATTTTTAAAGGAGGAGTATATGTATTGTGATAAATATAAATGCGGTTATTGCGACGGTTTTTATGAAATGGAGCAGGATGGATAGGTTGCTTGCGGATTCCGACTATGCCAGGGGGTATTGGGCGGGAAAAAGGGATAGTAAAGCGGGTATGAGCGAATAATTTTAAAGATGGGCCGTGAAGGAATCGAACCTTCAACCTACTGATTAAGAGTCAGTTGCTCTGCCAATTGAGCTAACGGCCCCCCGCAGATAAGTAGTAGATAAGCGACGTTTGACTAACAATTAAAAGGTTAATTGTCAATTTTTTTATTTATTTTTCATTGTAAAATATCTGTTTTTTTATACCCGTTGAATATATCTTTCTTGACTTTATACTATAATTATTTGTAATTATTCTTATACCTATTAATTGAATATATATTGAAAGGAGATTTATATGGATAAAATATTAAGAATAAATATGTCCGGCGAGGTTCCGGGTTTTAAAATCGAAGATTTAGGAGATTATGAAGGGCTTGGAGGAAGAGCCTTAACCTCCGCTGTTATTTATAAAGAGGTGCCGCCGTTATCTCATCCTCTTAGCGCGGATAATAAGTTGGTTATAGCGCCCGGTCTTATGAGCGGTTCTGCCGCGGTTATATCTGGCAGACTTTCGGTAGGATGTAAAAGCCCACTTACGGGAGGCATTAAAGAGGCTAACGCGGGAGGTCAACCTTCTCAGATGCTTGGCAAACTCGGTTATGCGGCTATTATTATAGAGGGAAAACCGAAATCAAATGATTTGTATAAATTATTTATAAATAAAGACGGAGTTCAGATGACTGCCGATAAGAGTCTTGCAATGCTCGGCAATTATGATTTGATCGATAAAATGAAAGAGGCTTACGGCGATAAGATCGGATGTATGTCTATCGGGCCTGCAGGCGAAATGAAAATGTCTGCGGCTTCGATCGCCTGCACAGATACGGAAGTAAGACCTACCAGACATGCGGGACGGGGCGGAGTAGGAGCGGTTATGGGTTCTAAAGGGATAAAGGTTATTGTTATAGACGACAGCGGAACCTCTATTCGCGCTCCGAAAGACAAGGAAAGATTTAAAAATGCAAATAAGATTTTTGCCGAAGGTCTTAAAAAGCATCCGGTTACAGGAGAAGGGCTTCCGGCTTTCGGAACAAATGTTTTGACTAACATTCTTAATGAAGCGGGCGGATATCCGACTAATAATTTTGCCTTCGGACAGTTTAAAGGGGCGTCTAAAATCAGCGGCGAAACTATGGCTGAAACCGAAATCGCAAGAGGCGGTTTGGCTACTCACGGCTGCCATAAAGGATGTGTAATTAAATGTTCTGGCATTTATAACGATAAAGACGGAAATTACCTTACAAAACAGCCGGAATATGAAACCGTATGGGCGCATGGCGGAAACTGCGGAATTGACGATATGGATGTAATCGCTATGTTGGACCGTATTGACGATGATTTAGGGCTTGATACCATAGAGATGGGCGCTTCCATAGGGGTTGCTATGGAAGCGGGGCTTTTACAATTCGGAGACGCAAACGGAGCTATCAGACTTTTAAAGGAGGAGGTGGGAAAAGGAACCCCGTTAGGACGCATCCTCGGAAACGGAGCGGCGGTTACGGGCAAGGTTTTCGGAGTTGAAAGAGTTCCCGTAGTAAAAGGGCAGGCTATGCCGGCTTACGATCCGCGCGCAGTGCAAGGGGTGGCGGTTACTTATGCAACCAGTCCGATGGGGGCGGATCATACTGCAGGTTATGCGGTAGGCTCCAATATTATGGGAGTAGGCGGAAAAACGGATCCTTTAAAACCGGACGGGCAGGTAGAACTTTCGCGCAATCTTCAAATAGCCACTGCGGCTTTAGATTCAACCGGCTTATGTCTTTTTATAGCCTTTGCCATTTTGGATCAACCGGAAACCTTTAACGCTATGGTAGAGCTTTTAAACGGCTTTTTGGGAAAAGATTTTACTGCGGACGACGTTGCCGAACTCGGAAAATCGGTACTTAAAAACGAAAGAGATTTTAATGCAAAAGCCGGATTCACATCCAAACATGACAGGCTTCCCGAATATTTTAAAAATGAAGCCTTCCCGCCTCATAACGTTACTTTCGCAGTAACCGACGAGGAGTTGGATCAGGTTTTTAATTGGTAAAATTTTAATTTATATCCCGCTTCGAAACAATCGAAGCGGGATATAAGAAATGAAGGTATATCCGTGAAAATTCATATTATCGCAGCCGAATCTGGCATCTCTTTTTTTTCCTCTCTTCTTAATTACGGGGTAACTGTAAAAATTTATGGTAATCCGAGCGTAAAAGATTTTTTATTAAAAGATCTTAAAATAAAGGAAGATTATATTTCCGATAGAATTCAGACCCTTTTTTTAAATTCAAAACCTATAGACAATATTAATAACGCCTTTCTTGAAAATGGAGCGGCTCTTGCTTTATCTGCGGCTATGCCGGGAACGGCGGGGGCGCTTTTTAGAAAGCAAGGACGCTATGCGGCTATGCGAAAGCAGATCACTTATACGGATAATATTGACGTTAAAAAAAATAAAAAGGGCGAGATAATATTAAAACTTTTTAATATGCCGGCAAGAGAGCTTGCGGATATAATTTTTGAGAGCGGAGTATCAATAGAAAAAGAGACGTTAAGCCTTTTTTTAAAAAATTATAATAAGGGACTGGAGCCTTATATAAGGTCAATATATTTGGATTGCAAAAAAAAGGATAAAAAGAATTTTTTTAACAAATATTTAAAATCCGGTTTTCAGGCTATCAACTTAAAGGCAACCTTTTCATAAATAGCCGTTGTAGGAATTTGGGCATAACGCCGAAATAAGCCTTTTTTTCGTAGAAACTAACCGCCCGCTACAAGCGGGAAAAAACCGAGTCTATCTTTATCCTTTAAAATTTCGTCTCCGTTTGCATGGCGATTGTTTAAAAAGATTATTTTTATTTTTTCCTCCGGCAGATTTAGCCTTTTTATAAGGCTGTAAACGGTAGTTTTCGGTTCAATATTAATAATCCATAGATTATCCTTTTTTTTATCCAGCATATATTTTGCCAGCCCAGCATATAGCTTTATATAAACTTTCATTATGGTTATATGTTATTTTTTAATTAATTTTATTTGATATACGTCCCAATCTATCTCTTTGCTTTATAGGTATTTAAATTGAAAAATTTTATGAGGCAAGGTTTTTTTGTTTTTACTCATGGTAGAGTAACAAATTGTTTTGTTATATGCTGGATAATTATTTTTAATTATGGGAGTTTTTTTATAAAATAAACGGACTATAAAGAAAATTTATTGCCCGATAAATTTATGTGATAACCCTAAAGCGTAAAGAGGCAGGTTTAAAATTTTTCCGTTTTTTTTAAAATTCAATAAGGTAGTTCTTATAAGCATGTTCGGCGAAAACTGAAGATCGTATGAATGCAGGCTTTTGCTTTTCGGGTTGACGCCCGATTTTACTTCTATGGGAAAAACTCGTCCTTCAAATTCGGATAAAAAATCTACTTCCGCCTTTCCCCCTTTGCTTCTCCAATAGTAAAGGGGACGCTGATAATAGGCTGTAAATTGCTGGGCGGCGTAATTTTCTACAAATGCGCCTTTATACTCTTCAAAGAGGTTTTGTCCATGCGCTTGCAATTCCGCGGGCGCTTGCGCCATCGCTCCGAGAAGACCTATGTCAAGGGCGTATATTTTGAAACATGAAGCGTCCGAATAATGCGCAAGCGGATGTTTTGCCTTTTCAACCGATTTTACTTTGTAAATAAGCCCCGCATTTTCAAGCCATACTAAACCGTTTTCGTATTCGCGGGCGCGCGCTCCTTTTTTTATGGCGCTGAAAACAAATTTTTTGTTTTCCCGAGCAAGATGTTTTGGGATAGAATCCCAAAGCGCCGTAAGTTTAGGAATATCGGAGACCGGAGCATATTTTGCAAAATCCATAACATAGGAGTTGATAATATCTTCCTGAATCCGCCTTGTTTTTTTTGAATCGCCGGTTTCTACAAAGCATTTTACGGCTTCCGGCATGCCTCCGGCAAAATAATATTTTTTAAGCAGAGCAATCAGATCGGTATGAATAGCATCGGGCAGCGGAGCCGGTTTCTTTATATTTTCAAGCATATATCTATATCCGGTTTTTCCGACTGCATTAAGAAATTCCTGAAATGTCATAGGAAATAGTTTTAAAAGGTTTACTTTTCCTACGGGAAACGACCCAGGCTCCGAAAGCTTTAC
Organism: Desulfobacterales bacterium; assembly: GCA_029939135.1. GTDB lineage: Bacteria > Desulfobacterota > Desulfobacteria > Desulfobacterales > JAFDMD01 > JAFDMD01. Next base: position 20,768 of record JAOZTP010000010.1, on the reverse strand, counting down.
GCCCAACAGCGAACCGGCGCCTATAACATGAATATCATTTTTTTCTTCTTGAAAATATTTAAGAGAGGTTAAGGCGTTATTTGATAGTTGTATCTCGTCGAAAATCAATAGATCCGTATTCGGTCTTATTGTATCCCCGTAATATGTGGAAATATCCGTTAAAATTCGTTTCGGCTTTAAATCTCGCTTGAAAAAATCGTTAAGATGCGGATCCTCTTCGAAGTTGCAATAAAAAATTTTTTCATATTCGTTTCGACCAAACTTTTTGATAATATAAGTTTTTCCGGTTTGTCTTGCACCTTGCAGCAAAAGAGGCTTGCGCCGATTAGACGCTTTCCATTCGGACAATTTTTTATAAATATTTCTTTCCATAAAGGGAACAATGATATATGAATTGGAAAATGTCAAGATGTTTCGGGCGTAAAACGTGATTTTAATCACATTTTTGGGACGTAAAACGTGATTTTAATCACATTTTTGGGACGTAAAACGTGATTTGGGAAATCGCCGCATATTTTTCTTGCTTTTTTTTACGATTAAATGTTTTTAATGTCGGACATTCCTCTGTTTAGTCTCAATTAAAGCCGCTTGCATAACAGAGTAGCTTTTTAAAAGAGCAAAAAAATTTTGATCGCAAAGATGATATAAGAGTTTTTACGGTTGAAAATTTAGAAAAGGCAAACTATTAGGTTATGCGACTGTCTTTATAATTACGGCTTGCTCGAGCCGCTTATAGGTGTTATAAAAAGCCGAAAAATTTTAAAGGAGTAATAAAAAATTGAAGTCTAAATTAAATAGAATTACGATGATACTTATAACGGCTTTTAT
>JAOZTP010000010.1:9966-19840 GCA_029939135.1 Desulfobacterales bacterium | reverse complement strand
AAAAATTGAAGTCTAAATTAAATAGAATTACGATGATACTTATAACGGCTTTTATATTTTTTGCCATATTTGTTTTTATAAAAAAAACCGAAAGCCAAAAACCTGATTTGGAATTTGCCTTATCCGGCGATACGAGCAAGGCAATAGGCGCGGAAAGCCAGCTTGCCGGCATTGTTTCGGACGCTAAAAGCGGTCTCAGAAGCTTATCCGTGTTATTAATAAAAGACGGAACGGAAACGGTTGTTTTTGAAAAAAAATTTTCGAAAACAAAAAAGGTTTATACTTATAATTTTAATGTTTCCATAAAACCTAAGGCATTGCAAATTAAGGACGGAAAAGCCTTATTAAAGGCTATGGCGATAGATTATTCTTGGAGAAATTCCGGAAACGGAAATTTAACGCAGATAGAAAAAGAGATTGTTATAGATACAAAACCTCCGAGAATAGAGATATTAAGCGGCGCTCATAATATTATACAAGGAGGAGCAGGGCTTGTTATATATAAACTATCCGAACCTTGTAAAATATCCGGAATAAAAGCGGGGAATAATTTTTTTCCCGGATATTTGAGCGAGCCAAAGGATAAAAATATATTTTTTGCTTTTATAGGGCTTAATTATAATCAGCCTACAAATACTTCAATTACCGCTAAAGCCGTAGATTATGCTGGGAACGAGGCGAAAACCGGTTTTTATAAATATTTAAAAAAAGCCTTATTTAAACGGGATGTTATTAATATAACAGACGGCTTTTTAGAACAAAAAATGCCGGAATTTGCAAGCGTCGTTAATTTAAGAACAAAAGAGGCTTCTTTAATAGAACAGTTTTTGGAAGTGAATAGAGATATAAGAAAAGCAAATTTTAAACAAATACAGGATATATGCTCAAAAACAGAGCATAAAAAATTATGGGAAGGAACATTTTTAAGATTTCCTCAGTCTGCAAGCAGAGCGGGCTTTGCAGACGGAAGAACTTATAAATATAAAGGAAAAGATATTGACAATCAGGTGCATTTAGGAATTGATTTAGCTTCGACCGCTTACGCCAAGATTCCGGCGGCAAATTCTGGCAAAGTTGTATTTACGGAATTTTTGGGAATTTACGGAAATACCGTAATAATAGATCACGGTTTCGGGCTTTTTAGCTTATATGCTCATCTTAACAGGATAGACGTGGAAAAAGGGGCGGATGTTAAAAAAGGGGATATTATAGGGCTTACAGGAATGACGGGTATGGCAGGGGGAGATCATCTGCATTTTTCTATGCTTGTTCATAATGTTTTTGTAAACCCCAGAGAATGGTTTGACCCAAGCTGGATAAAAAATAATATTACTTCAAAAATAGAGCATGTAGGTAATGAATAAAAATAAACCGTCTAAAAGCGTTTTTAGAGATAACATGGAAGCTATAATAATTGCCATAATAATTGCTTTATTTATACGCAGTTTTATAATTCAATCTTATAAAATACCGTCTGGCTCAATGAAAGATACCCTTTTAATAGGAGATCATTTATTTGTAAGCAAATTTATTTACGGGGTAAAACTTCCTTTTACGGATATTAACCTTATTCCAATAGCAAAACCGAAACGGGGAGACGTGGTTGTCTTTAGATTTCCGAAAGATGAAAAAAAGGATTTTATTAAAAGGGTAGTAGGCGTAGAAGGGGATAAAATTCAGGTTATAAAAAAAAGACTTTTTGTTAATAATAAGCCTGCAAAGTATGAAGCCTCAGGATTTCAAGACCCTGATATTATTCCGCCATGGATTTCTGGAAGGGACTATTTCGGACCTGTAACGGTTCCCGAAGATTCGATATTTGTAATGGGAGATAATAGGGATCATAGCCACGACAGCAGATTTTGGGGTTTTGTTAAACTTGAAAAATTAAGAGGAAAGGCGCTTATGATATTCTGGTCTTGGAATAAGGAGAATAAGCGCCCGATTAAGCGTCCGAGATGGAATAGAATCGGAAAAATAATCAGGTAGTTTCAATTTAATAATCTAATATATTATGTAAAGAGGGCGCGGAGGCATTGAAAACTTCGGCGCCTTTTTTTGTTACCGCAATCATGTTTTCCAATCTTATGCCGCCGTAATTTTTTATGTATATTCCCGGCTCTACGGTAAAAACCATGCCTTGTTTTAAGATTGTGTTATTAATAGGATTTATTCTCGGCTCTTCATGAACGTTAAGCCCTACTCCGTGTCCCAAAGCATGCCCGAATTTATCCTTAAATCCCGCGTTATTTATACGTTGTCTTGCAGCATTGTCTATATCAACGGAGTTTGCTCCCGGCTTTATTAAGGAGATCGCTTTATTTTGCGCTTCGAGAACGGCATTAAAAGCGTTTTTTAAAAGGTTGTCCGGCTTGCCGATTATAAAGGTTCTGGATATGTCGGAACAGTATCCGTTTTTTTTTGCTCCCCAGTCAAATAGAATTGTTTCCCCTTTTTTAAATAGTCTGTCCGAACAGATTGCATGGGGAATAGCCGCATTAGGTCCTGACGCCGCTATTATGGGAAAGGATAATTCGTCCGCTCCTTTTTCCCGCATTATTTGTTCAAGCAGCCAAGCCGCCTCTTTTTCGCTCATATCAAGCTTGAATTTTTTAATAAAATCTGCAAAAGCGGCTTCGGCTATATCAAGGGAGTTTTTAATAAGTTTGATTTCCGCTTCCTCTTTGATCATTCTTATATTTTCTACAATGTTTTCGCACGGAATTGTTTCCGCTTTTATTCCTTTTTTTTTAAAATGCGCCGTAAGTTTTTCATGCATAAAACAGGTAAGGCGACAGCTTTCGAATCCGATTGCGGAAGGATTTATTTTTTTTATAATATCTGCGGTTTCAGCCAAAAGGTTTTTTTTATATATATAAAGCCGGAAAGCGGAATCGATTTCCGCTTCCGCTTGTATCTCGTATCTAAAATCGGTTATAAGAATGGCTTGATCCTGAGTTATGACAATGATGCCTGCAAGTTCGTCCGGCTGATTATCTGTCGCCGTAAAACCGGATAAATATCTTCGGTTTTCGGCGGACGCGACTATAAAAGCCTCTATATTTTTTGCAAACAACTCTTTTCTTACCTTGTCTAACCTTTTTTTTTTATTTTGCATATTTTAATCATTCTTTTTTATTTTTTTTTGTATCTAATGTTAGTTATGGGACTTTTCTATGTTTAAATTTGATTCGGCTATGTCCTAAGTTTGCTTGCCGCTTCGGATTTTCGACTGCATTTTTCTAACAATGCGAAAACTCGCGCTTCGCTCTCAAACAGTTCGCATTGTCTTTACGCAAAACTTGCCGAAAATTGTTTCTTCGCGGCAAGAGGCGCTACGCAAAAAAAAATCGGATACAGCCTTTATTAATCATTTTTTTCGCCTTACAACCGAATAAACCACTTTGTTATCCGCCGAAATTTTATTATTCTTTTTTACGTCTAAATTTATTTAATAATGGGCGTTTCCTTAAATTAATAATAAATTTTTATATAAACATGTCTTCAATTTCTTGAGTATAAGAGCCGTCGTCATTATAAATTATTAAAGGAGGGGCTATTTTTACGCCGGATTTCCCCCCTTTTACGCCTTGAGTTAGAATTAGTTTAGCCTCTTTATTTTTTTGGGAATGTATGTTTCTAATAAGTTTCGGCTCTATTCCGGATATTTTCATTTCATAACAAAGCTCGGCAAGTCTTACCGCTGGATAGATAATTGTAAATTTTCCGGAAACTTTCAGCATTGTTTTTGCAGCCCTTATTATATCTTTCAGCGAGGCTTTTATTTCGTGTCTTGCTATTGCCTTTTGAGAATTGGGGTTGATTTTTCCGGAATCTGTTTTTCTATACGGAGGATTCGATACTACAATATCTGCGGGAATGAAAAAGGGATTCTTTTTAAAAAGCCTAAAATCCGATTCTGCAATTTTAATTTTTTCGGTCATTTTATTTGTCGAAACATTTAATTTTGCAATATCCGCAAGACTTTTTTGCAACTCGATTCCCAGAATATTAATATCCTTTTTTTTAAAAGCCAAAATTAACGGAATTATTCCGGAGCCTGTGCCCAAATCAATAATCTTATCTTTATCGGAAAGGGTAGAATATAAATAGGTCGCCAAAATAATCGAATCGATCGAATATCTGTAGCCGTTTTTAGGCTGATACGCTTCAAGCTTTCCTTTGAAAAAGGCATTCTTTGTTAATAAATCTTTATTAACCATCGGAGCCAGCCTTAAATTTTATATCTTTTATTACATTTTTTCCCATAGCCTTGTTTAACTTGGATATAACCTCTTTTTTTAAAAAATGAAGCTGCTGCATCATAGCGGGGTTGTCCACATTTACTATTAATAACCCGCCTTTAAAGGCGGCGGGCTTTGTTTGCGAGGATACAAAATCTCCGAGAGCCTCCTCCCATACGTCCCATGCTTTAAGCATAAAAGAATCGTAAGATATGCGGTATTCCGCAAGAGCGTCGTTTAAAAAATCGCCTAACTTGAAAATATTTTTATTATTTTCTTTATTGTTATTCATAAAGGTTTGTATCCGCCAAAAAATTAGCAAGCCTTATATCTTCCGAACAGGTAATTTTAATATTTAATCCGCTACTTTTAACAACCGCAACTTTTACCCCGTTTTTTTCAAGTTTTGAAGCGTCATCCGTATGAACCGCTTTATCTTTATAAGATTTTTCATAAGCGGACAATATTAAAGAATACTTAAAAGCCTGCGGAGTCTGCGCCATCCATATTGTATCTCTTGGAACGGTTTTTTCTATAAAATTATCGGCTCCGATTTTTTTTAAGGTATCGGTTGCAGGAACCGCCAAAATTGCGGCTCCGCATTCTTCGGCTTTTTTTATACATTTTTTTATATCTTTTGCCGATACAAAAGGGCGAACTCCGTCATGAATAAGGATGATTCCGTTTTTATACTTTACCTTTTTTAATCCGCTATATACGGAATCCTGCCGATTAACGCCGCCTTCTACTATTTTAATTTTATCCTTTTTATGGATATAGCTTAAAATTTCTGCCTTGCAAAAATCGATTTCTCCTTTTGGAACTACAAGAATAATCTCTTTTATTTGCTCAATAGTTTCAAATACTTGAATCGCGCGGCTTAAAATAGGAACTCCTTTTATTTTAATGTATTGCTTAAAAATTTTGCTTTTCATTCTTAAGCCTTTTCCGCCGGCAGTAATAATAGCCGAAACCATAATTCGCTCCTATTTTATAAGGAATTATAATATATCCATTTTATGAAACTTGCTTTCTTTTGACATTTTATATGTCTCGCTATATATATAATTTTTTTATACTTCACAAGAAGGTAAAATATAAACATATAAAACAATAATGAATAAAATCGGTAAGCAAAAATTATTATGAAATTATCCAAACAACAGGTAGAAGCGGTTAAATATATAGACGGACCGGCTCTTGTGGCTGCGGGCGCGGGCGCGGGCAAAACAGGAACATTAACCGCAAAAATAGCCTATCTTATAGCAAAAGGCTTGAATCCTAAACGAATACTTGCAATTACATTTACCAATAAAGCCGCGGACGAGATGAAAAGCAGGCTTATAGAGATAACAGGAAGGGATCCAAAAGATTTTTTTTGGGTCCGCACTTTTCACTCCGCATCATATATTATTTTAAGGCAGCATTGCGAATTGTTGGGATACCAAAAACCGCTTCAAATAATAAATCTGTATCAGCAGCAAAAAACAATAGAGGATATACTTAAAAAGGGAAATATAGATAAAAAATATGCAAAAGGCATGCTTGCCGAAATATCCAAAGCAAAAAATTCTTCGGATCCGGATAAGCATTTTGATTTTGCGCGTAAAAAGTTTACTGCGCCTATAGCCGAAATTTACGAACTTTACGAAAAAGCGTTAAAGGAGCAAAATTGCGTGGATTTTGATAATATACTTCTTATGACCCGAAATCTTTTGCGCGATTTTTCGGAAATAAAGAAAAAGTATCAGGAACTTTTTCAATATATACTTGTGGACGAATATCAGGATTCAAACGATATTCAGGAGGAATTAACCGCTCTTCTCTTAAAAGGCGGAAGGCTTTTTTGCGTAGGAGACGACTGGCAGGCGGTATATGGGTTTAGAGGGAGCAACATAAATCATTTTCTTAATTTTGCTCGAAAATATAAGGATGCAAAGATATTTAAGTTGGAGCAGAATTATCGATCTGCGGATAATATAGTAAAGGTTGCCAATGGCATAATAAAATTAAATGAGAATAAGATAGATAAAGAATGCTTTTCCAAATTAAAGGGAGGCGTAGTTAGAATATACGAGTATGGAGACGAAGAGGAGGAGGCGGCAACGGTAGCTCAAAAGATTAAAAAATTTCATCATTATCAAGGGCAAACAATCGCTTACGATAAGTTTGCGGTTATTTACAGAACAAGGTTTTGCTCGCTTGCATTTGAAAAAGCTTTTAGGATTTTCAATATACCGTATAAGATGGTTGGCGCTCGCGGTTTTTTTGAAAGAAAGGAGATATTAGATATTTTATCATATCTTCAATCCGCATTTTTTATTAAGGACAACGCCTCGTTTTTACGGATAATCAATACTCCGAGGCGCGGAATAGGTCCGGCTTTATTAAACAAAATAGAGGATAACAGAACCGACGGAGCAAGCCTTCAGGAAACGGTTAAGGAGATGTTGGGGCAAAAGATATTTTCTCCCAAAATCGAAAAAGGGCTTTCAAATTTAATCAAGCTTCTTGATAATGTTAGAAAGATGTCTCCAAAGGACGCTATAACCGAGATAATTATACAAACAGACTATAAGCAGTATCTTAAAGGGTATGTTCAAAATAACGACGTAGATTATACGGCAAAGTTAGAAAATATAGACCAGCTGATATATTCTGCGGCTCAAAAAGGGGACCTTGAAGAATTTTTGGAGGAGGCTATCTTAATAAAAGAGGATAAAAAGGAGGAGGATTCCGAAGATTCGGCAAAGGTTAATCTTTTAACTATACATGCGGCAAAAGGGCTTGAGTTTCATACCGTATTTATAATAGGATGCGAAGAAAACCTGCTTCCTCATTGGAAATCTATAAATTCGGACAAGGATCTTTCCGAAGAGCGCCGGCTTATGTATGTTGCGGCTACAAGAGCAAAATATAATTTGTATCTTTCTTGCGCGGATTACCGCAAGGGGCAGTTTAACTCTAAAAGTAGGTTTTTATACGAGATTGAAAAGGGCGGGATGGTTTAAAAAACAGAGGATATTTTTTTTGGTTTTTAAGGGGAACAGGAAGCCGCAAAACCGAACTTGTTTTATTGGAAGTATTTTTTAGTTATATTTATTATGCTTCCGATTTGCCGGCTTTGCCGGTTGAAAAGCTTGAAAAATATTATTAGCATCGCCTCTCCGTTTATTCCATATTCTCATAACCTTTAACCAAAACCTTGCGCGGTTTTACCCCGTCCGCCGGTCCTATTACCTCTTCCTGCTCCATTACTTCTATTATGCGGGCGGCGCGGTTGTATCCTATTCTTAAATGTCTTTGCACCATTGAGATTGAGGCTGTTTTTGCTTTTGCCACAAGGGCTACGGCTTCGTCATATTTTTCGTCATATTCGATTTCAGAATTATCCGCCTTGTTTTTTTCCGCAGATTTTAGGATGGTTTTATCATAATCCGGCTTCGCCTGTTTTTTAAGATGATCTACTATTCTTGTTATTTCTGCTTCCGAAATGTATGCCCCGTGTATTCTTTGGAGTTTTCCGGTTGAAGGGGGCATAAATAGCATGTCTCCGTTTCCGAGTAGGTTTTCGGCTCCGTTTGCATCTATGATTGTTCTGGAATCTGTTTTGGAGGATACTTGAAAGGTCATTCTTGTAGGAAAGTTTGCTTTTATGACTCCGGTTAAAACGTCAACCGAGGGTCTTTGAGTGGCAAGTATTATGTGTATTCCTGCGGCTCTTGCCATTTGAGCGAGTCTCGCAAGGGAAACCTCCACCTCTTTTGAAGCTATGGTCATTAAATCGGCAAGCTCGTCTATTATAATAACTATTTGAGGAAGCGGCTCGAGTTGTTTCTCCTCCTCTTTTATCTCCTCTTTTTTTATGTTTTGGTTTTTCGATTTTATAATTTCTTTTATTTTTTTGTTGTATCCGGCAAAGTTTCTCGCATTGTTTTGCGCGAGTAGTTCGTAGCGTCTTTCCATTTCCCTGACCGCCCAGCAAAGAGCGTTTGTGGCTTTTTTTATGTCCGTAACAACCGGAACTATAAGATGGGGTATTCCGTTGTAATCGGATAGCTCTATTCTTTTGGGATCTATCATTATCATGCGGACTTCTTCGGGCGAAGCTTTGTATAGTATGCTTGTTATCATTGCATTTAAAGCTACGCTTTTGCCAGAGCCCGTCGCGCCCGCAATAAGAAGGTGCGGCATTTTGTCAAGCTGGGCTACTACGGGTTCGCCTGCTATGTTTTTTCCCAAACATAATGTAAGTTTCGATTTTGAGCCTATAAATTTTTGAGAGGTTGATATTTCCTTAAAATATACGGTTTCTCTTTTGTTGTTGGGAATTTCTATTCCTATTACGGCTCTACCTGGTATGGGAGCCACAATTCTTATGCTTATGGCGCTAAGCGCAAGCGCAAGGTCATCGCTTAAATTTGCTATTTTATTTATTTTTACGCCGGGCGAGGGTTCATATTCAAATGTTGTAATAACGGGTCCGGGATTTATGGCGGTTACTTTGCCGGTTATTCCGAAATCGTTCAGTTTTTTCTCAAGCAGTTTCGCCTGCATAGAAAGGTTGTTTTCATCTATTTGAGTCTTGCTTTTTTCTATCATGTCACGAAGGTTAACCGAGGGCAGACTAAATTTTGTCTCTTCTGTGGCAAATTGAAAAACTTCCTGTTTTAACGCTGGTTTTTGATTAGAAACCGGTTGTTCGATTTTACAGGCGGGGTTGTTTATTTTAACTTTTTCGGCATTGGTATGTTTGTTTTTTATTTCGTAAAAACGTTTTGCTTTTTTTCTACGCTCGGAATGCTTTATTAAGTATGTATTGATTTTTGCTTTTTTTGTTTTTATAACATTAAGGATGGTTTTATAAGCTTTGATTATGGAAAAGCTTGTGGCGAGTATAAAGGCGGCTATCCATAATAATAAAAATATTATTATCGCGCCTGCGGTGTTGGCGTATTTAATCAAAAATGTTCTAATCGCGGATCCTATTATTCCGCCGGAGGCTATTTTTGTTCCGAATATAATATAATTGTTTTTAAAAACGGCAAAGAATGCGCTGGTAATGATTATAAGAATTATTCCGCCCGCAATTGCTGCCGCAGCGGAGATATTTTTTTTTTTCAAAAAGTTAATCCCCGCCAAAAGAAGAAGAGGCGGGAGTAAAAAAGCGCCGATTCCAAAGAGTCCTATTAAACCGCCCGCAAAGAATGCGCCTATTATTCCGAACGTATTATTTATATCTCCGGCAATCTCGTTTGGGTTGTTTAAGCAAGGATCCGAGCCGCTGTAAGAGATCAGGCTTAAAGAACTTAATACTACAAGAAAAAAAAGCAGGATGGCATATAATTCTTTTCTCATTTTTTATTTTATACGGTTCCCTTTGTTTAAATTTAGGCGGATAACTTTCTATTTTGTTCGTTTCCGGCGTTGAAAAAATTTTTTCGCCTTGCAACCGAACAAACTGCTTTGCTATCCGCCGAAATTGCGTTATTATTTTTTGCGTCTCAATTTATTTAGACTTGAGCGTTTGTCCGTTTAAATTTTTATCCGATGCGGAAATTAAGCAAAAGAAGATGAGGTTATTAAACCTCGATAATAAAAGGGTATATTGCGGGTCTTCTTTTTATTGT
>JAOZTP010000010.1:0-9866 GCA_029939135.1 Desulfobacterales bacterium | reverse complement strand
GAGGTTATTAAACCTCGATAATAAAAGGGTATATTGCGGGTCTTCTTTTTATTGTATATGAAAAATATTGTCTTAAAGAGCTTTTTAATTTTTCCTGAAGCTTTTGGATTCTATTTTCAACTCCGTAATTTATCTCCTCTACTACTTCCAGAACAACGCATTGGGCATCTTCTAATAAGTATCCTGTTTCCATAGGAAACACAAAGCCTTTTGAAAATATTACAGGACCGTAAATGATTATGCCCGTCTCTTCGTCCAACACCATTACTACTATCACAAGTCCGTCTTCGGATAAAGCCCGTCTTTCTCTTAAAACGCTGCTGCCTACGTCCCCTATTCCTTTACCGTCTATAAGAACTCTGCCTGTAGTTATTTTTTCGGCAAGGCTGCCCGAGTTGTTATGGAATTCTATAACCTGTCCGTTTTCGGCAAGCAATATACATTCTTGATCAATTCCCATTTCTTTAGCGAGTCTTGAGTGAAGGACAAGATGCCTGTATTCTCCGTGTATAGGTATAAAGTATTTCGGCTTGACAAGATTTATCATTAATTTGAGCTCTTCTTTAAAAGCATGACCGGAAACGTGTATTTTGGATATTTTTTCGTATATTACGTCCGCTCCTTTTCTATAGAGATTGTTTATTATTTTTGTAATCGCCTTTTCGTTGCCGGGTATAAATTTTGAGGATAATATTATTGTATCCCCTTTTTTTACTTTTAAATATTTATGAATTCCGACGGACATTCTTGTCAAAGAGGACATTGGCTCGCCTTGGCTTCCGGTTGTTATTATTATTACTTGATCGTGAGGATAATTGTTTATCTCTTCAATGGTTATTTCGGTATCTTCGGATATGTTTATATATCCTAATTCTTTTGCTATTCTTACGCTTGTTTCAAGACTAAAGCCGTTAAATACTATTTTTTTTTCCTGTTTTTCGGCTATTTTTACTATTGATTCTATTCTGCTTATATTTGAAGCAAAAAGAGCCACTATCACTCTGCCGGTAGCTTTTTTTATAATCTCTTTAAGCTTATCTACAATCTCTTGGCTCGATATTGTATATCCTTCTTTTTCTACGTTGGTAGAATCGGAAAGCAAAGCAAGAACTCCTTTTTTCCCTAACTCGGCAAATTTATTGAGATCAGTTTCTTTACTATCTATGGAGCTGTGATTGATTTTGAAATCTCCGGTATGGACTATGAGGCCTGCGGGGGTATAAACCGCCACTCCTACGCCGTCTATAATGCTGTGGCTTACTCGTATAAATTCCAGTTTAAACGGACCTATTTTTAGTTCTTCGTTTATGTCTATCTCGTAAAGATTGGTAGTAGTTAAAAGCTGATGCTCGGATAGTTTGTGACGAACCAAACCGAGAGTAAACGGGGTTGCAAATATGGGAGCATTCACCTTTTTTAGAAGATACGGAATTGCGCCAATATGATCTTCGTGTCCATGAGTTAAAACTATGGCGGCTATTTTGGATTTATTCTGCTCAATATAGTCCATTTTCGGAATAACTATATCGACTCCTATCATATAATCTTCAGGAAACATAAGCCCGGCGTCGATTATAAATATAGAATCTTCATATTCAAAAAGCATCATATTCAAGCCGATCTCGCCAAGACCGCCAAGAGGAATTATTTTTAACATTTTTAACCTTTTTTATAATAAGTTGATTGAAAACCGAATAATTGACAAGTAAAATATACTTGCTTTAAATTAAGTATTTTTCCATAATAAATAAACAAAACCAATCTTAAATCGCAAAAATTCGGTATAATTTGCAACTTATTATAAAGATAAAAATAAAAGTTTCAATCTTTTTATATATCCGTTATTTTCCTGATATGATTTTTATTGTTTTTTTTGAGTTCAAGGCAGATCAAGATTTTATCCGAATGCTTATTAAGAATAAGCATAGTATTAAATTTTGAGCATAGCGCATAAAATAAGCTTTTATATGTAAGCCTCAAACTAAGTTATGATATTAAGATTATTAATCGTAGCATCGACGTAATCTATCAGCCAGTCCCTCTGTTTTTTATCCGCATACGCTATGCAGGAGCATCTTATTTTGTTTTTTGCTCTTACCAAAAATTCAAAAGATACGCCCCTGTTATCAATTTCAACTGCAAAATAGAAGGGACCGCATTTCTGCGAATGCTCTTTTTGCTCTTTATTTAAGAGTTTTTCATCTAAAAAAATTCTGTATATTCCCTCTATACAGTTGTCGTTATGAAATTTTTCCATATGCGATTTGATTTTATAATAATCTTCTACTCTAAGTTCGTCTATTTGGTATTGTTTCATTTTTTTAAGATAATCTTTTGTAAGCATTATCTCCCTCTCTTAATATATGGTTTGTTTTTTTTATTTAAAATCGTTTATTAATAGGTTGATTACAAAATCAATATACCAATTTTACGCAATAATGTCTTTAGATTTTTTAAAAAGAATAAACCGCTTGCAGTCCGTTTATAAAAGCATTATTCTTTACGTCAAAATTTTATAACGGAAAAAAATAATTACTATGACTTTATCATTTAATTCAATAATAGAAGACGCTCGGGAAAGTTTAAGCTTTTTAAAGGAGATCGGATGCAATGATTTTGAGTGTTCTGAAAAAAGCCTTAAAATAATAGAAGAATGGAATTTTAAAAGACTGAAATCGGAAGTTGTTTCATGCAATAGATGCGGGCTTGCTCAAAGCCGCGAAAATATAGTTTTCGGGGAAGGCGCTGTTAATGCAAAACTTTTTTTTATATGAGAAGCTCCGGGAGCTGCGGAGGAAAAAACGGGCAAGCCTTTATCCGGGGAGGCTGGAACGCTTTTAAATAAAATAATATCCGCTATGGGGCTTTCTTTGGAAACGGTTTATGTTTGCAACATTCTGAAATGCAAAACAGATAAGAATATAAAAGATTGCGAAGAGGAGATAAAAAAATGTTTTCCTTTTTTAAAGGAGCAGATAAAAAAAATAAACCCTGATGTTATATGCACGCTTGGAACTTGCGCTTCCAAAACGCTTTTAAGCTCCAAAGCAGGCATAACCGCTTTAAGAGGGAAATTTCATAATTATAACGGAATTAAGGTAATGCCTACTTTTCATCCCGCCGAACTTATTGAAAATAAAAATAAAAAGGGTTATGTTTGGGAAGATATGAAAAAAATTATTACGGCAATTTTTTAATTAAGTTATCAATAGAAGAAACGCCCATGTCTAAAAAAAATCAATCGTAAATCATAATAAAAAAAATTGTAGGATAAGAAAGTGGTTTGTTCGTTTGCAAGGCGAAAAATTTTTCAACGCAGCAAACGGGTAAACTACGAAACTATCCGACGATTTTTAAAGGAAAGGCTATGGCTGGCAATACAACAGGGCAAATATTTAAAGTTACAACCTATGGGGAATCGCATGGAATAGGCGTAGGAGCGGTTATAGATGGATGCCCGTCCGGCATTTCGATAGATAACCGAATGATACGAAAAGCTCTTGATAAAAGAAAAACAGGCAAATCTGTTTCGGGAACAAATAGAAAGGAGCCAGATCAGGCGAAGATAATATCAGGAACATTTAAAGGGGTTACAACAGGAACTCCTATAATGATATTTATTCCGAATAAAGAGGCGGATAGCGAGGCGTATAAAGATATTGCGGATATATACAGACCCGGGCATGGGGATATAACTTATATGCAAAAATATAAGATAAGAGACTGGCGCGGGGGAGGCAGAGCCTCCGCAAGAGAAACCGCCGCAAGAGTAGCCGCAGGAGCGATTGCAAAAGCGCTTCTTAATAAGGAAAATATAAGGGTTGACGCTTATACAATCCGGCTCGGAAATATTCGCGTAAATAGATATGATTTTAATTATGCAAAAACGGACCCTTTTTTATGCCCGGATCGGCAAGCCTCCGAAGCTATGGAACAGGAGGTTGAAAAAGTAAAAAAAGAGGGGGATTCTTTGGGCGGGATAGTTCAGATAATTGCAAACGGGGTAATGCCGGGGTTAGGAGAGCCTGTTTTTGATAAGCTTGACGCTGATATTGCCAAAGCGGTAATGAGCATAGGAGCAGTCAAAGGGGTTGAAATAGGAGCGGGATTTGACGCGGCTTTGATGAAAGGCTCAGAAAATAACGATTCTATTTCCCAAAACGGTTTTGCAACCAATAATGCAGGCGGGATTCTTGCCGGAATATCAAACGGAGACGATATTATAATAAAGGTTGCGGTAAAGCCTATACCTTCCATAAGGCTTGAGCAAAAAACAATAGACGAACAGGGAAACGAAAGAAGAGTTTCTATAAAAGGGAGACACGATATTTCCGCAATACCGAGAATTAATTCGGTATGCGAAGCAATGGCAAGTATAACCCTTGCAGATCATTTTTTAAGGCAAAGGGCAATAAGATGATAAATTTAATAGGCGTAATAATTTTATCTTATATAGCGGGATCGATACCTGCAAGCATTATAATTTCCAAAATATTTACAAATACGGATATAAGAGAATATGGAAGCGGAAATCCTGGAGCCGCCAATGTTTACAGAACGGTAGGGCATACTGCGGGCGCGCTTACGGCGTTTTTTGACCTATTGAAAGGAGCCGCTTCAGCCTTATGGATTGCCCGGATAGCTTATGATGTATCCTTATTTGAGAATGAAACCGTATCTTTTATTGCGGGCGGCGCGGCTGTGCTTGGACACATATTTTCTATATTTTTAAAATTTGAAGGGGGCAAGGGAGTGGCGACAGCCGCCGGAATCTTTTTTGCAATGACGCCTATTGCGGCGGTAATATCTCTTATAATATTTGTATCTGTTGTTATGACGACAAAAATTTCCTCGTTAGGCTCGCTTATTTCCACATGCTTAACGCCTATTATTCTTTTTGTAATGAGCGATTATTTTTATATAGATATTCCGAAAAACGCTATAAGCTTTGCGGTATTTACGGCTTTTTTGATACTTTTTGCGCATAGAAAAAATATAGAGCGTATGATTAAAGGTAAAGAGAATAAGGTTTGATTAAAATTTAACCCAACCTACATAATTTATTTAATCGGAAAAGAGAATAATTATAAAGTAACAAAGAGAACAAAGGCAAAAGGAAATAATTGAGGAATTACCCGCTTTGCTCGAAATGACAGGTTTTTTATTTTTGTCGTATTATTATGACAAACTTTTTTTGCCGAGTTATTTCGGCGGATGTTATTTTTGCTTGTAATGTCAAGGATCGCGGCGAGAAGAAATTCCTTAATTAACAGCGATAGAAAAAATATAATAGTAAAAGAGGGCGCCTTCAACCTCTCTGTTTTGCAAACTCCTAACTTAATTATAAATAAAAGAATAATATAAACTTATGAAACAAAAAAAAGTTCTTCTTATGATATTAGACGGCTGGGGAATTGGCGAAAACAACCGTAACAACGCCGTTTACACTGCAAAGACTCCGGTTTTAGACGGCTTAAAAGCAAAATATCAGCAAACCTCTCTTTTATGTTCCGGTAAAGATGTCGGATTGCCCCCCGCCATTATGGGAAACTCGGAAGTGGGGCATTTAAATATAGGAGCGGGCAGGGTTGTTTATCAGAATTTGTTAAAAATAAACGAATCTATAAAAAATAAAATTTTTTTTGAAAACTTTGCCGTAAACTTGATAATGGATAAGGTTTTAAAAACTGAAAGAAGCTTGCATGTAATAGGGCTTTTATCGGATGCCGGAGTTCATAGCGATATTAACCATCTTTTTGCAATAATTGATATGGCAAAAAAAAAGGGGATAAAAAAATTATTTATTCATGCAATCACAGACGGCAGAGATACTCCGCCGGATAGCGGGATCGGTTATATAAAGAAAACCGCTGATTATTTATTGAAAATAAAATGCGGACAGATTGCAAGTATTTGCGGACGGTATTACGCAATGGACAGAGATCAAAGATGGGAAAGGGTTAAAATTGCATATAATCTTTATACAAAAGGGGAGGGAACAGAAGAGGAACAACCTATAGACGCCGTAAAAAAAGCTTATGAAAAACAGGAAACGGACGAATTTATTAAACCGATAATTATGGTTGATAAAAAAAATGAACCTCTTTCCATAATAAGGGATAAGGACGGAATTATATTTTTTAATTTTAGAGCGGACAGAGCAAGAGAGATTGCTGAAGCCTTTACGGAGCCGGATTTTAAAAAATTTAAAAGAGATTGTATTCCGAAACTATGCGGATTTGTTTCTATGACTCAATATGACGATAAGCTTAAAAACCCTCTTATAGCTTTTGCGCCGAAGCGCCTTGAAAATATACTCGGCGAAGTAATAGCAAATAACGGCTTGAGCCAGTTAAGAATTGCTGAAACCGAAAAATATGCTCATGTAACCTACTTTTTCAATGCCGATAAGGAGAAACCTTTTTCAAACGAAGATAGAATATTGATAGAATCCCCGAGAACCGTAGCGACTTATGATTTGAAGCCGGAAATGAGCGCTTTTGAAGTAACCGAAAAAGCATTGGAAAATATAAAAGCCGATAAGCATCATCTTATAGTTATAAATTTTGCTAATATGGATATGGTAGGACATACCGGAAAGCTTGAAGCGGCAATAAAAGCCTGCGAAACCGTAGATGGCTGCGTAGGAAAAATTCTGCCTGAAGCCTTAAATGCAGATATGAGCGTAATAGTAACCGCAGATCATGGAAATGCGGAGATTATGCAAGATAAAAAGGAGAAACCGCATACAGCTCATACTACAAACCCGGTTCCTTTTATTTTAATTGAAAAAAATATAAAAGACATTAAACTTAATATCGGTAGGCTTGCAGATATTGCGCCGACTATTTTAGATATTATGAATATAAAACAGCCGAAAGAGATGACCGGAAAGAGTCTGATTATTACGGCAAACGATTAACCACAATCTGAAAGGATACATAAAAAATGAAAATAACAACTATTCTCGGAAGTCCGAAAAAAAAGGGAAACACAGCGACGGTTCTCGGACAATTTGAAAAAATTATGGAACGGGAGCATCAGATTAACAGAATTAATATTAGAGATAAAAATATCAACGGATGCCTCGGATGCGGAGCATGCAGAAAAAAACCGGACGAAATAGGCTGCGTTCAAAAAGATGACGCAGTATCCGTATTTGAACAGATGCTTGATTCCGATTTAATAATATATGCTTCTCCTCTTTATTGCTGGGATTTTACGGCTCAGCTTAAGGCTTTGATAGATAGACATTATTGCATGGTAAAAGCGTTTAATCTGCCGGATAACCATGTTTCCTTTTTGGAGAATAAAAAGGTCGCTCTCTTGGTTACCTGCGGAGGACCGGTTGAAAATAATGCGGACGTTATACAAACCGTATTTGAGAGGGTCGCCTTTTATATAAAAGCAAAGATTGCGGGCAAATTTATTCTGCCGTTATGCTCGGATATAAATATTGCAAAAACGGAAGGCGCAAAACTTGCCGAAGAAATGGCGGCTGCGCTTTAAAAGCCTATTGGATAACTTTTTATTTTGCTCGGTTTCGGCATTATGTTTAAATTTTAATCCTCGCAGTACTTTGAGTATTCCTGCGGTTAAAATTTTCTCAAGCCTTGAAACCGAACAAAATAGTTTGTTATCCGACAGACTTTAATCTAAAAATAAACGGATAAAAGCTAACTTGCTATAAAAAAAGAATAATTATCTCCGAGCAATCCTTTTTAATTGAGATATCATCAGATGAATAAAATAGAAAAATTAGTTTCGGATTTGAAAAGATTTAATAAGGCGTATCGAAAAGGCGCTCCGCTGATTACAGATCAAGAATATGACGCTCTTATAGAAAAATTAAAAGAGATCGACCCCCAAAACTCTTTTCTTAATACCGTAGAACCTGAAATATTTGAGGATAAAAAAGAGGTAAAACATCCCGTCCCTATGCTTTCCATTGAAAAGGCATATACAAAGGAGCGCCTTGAAAGATTTATAACAAGGGTAAAAAAGGAGGCTGAAGAGATAGGTATAAAGAATCCAGAATTTACGGCGATGCCTAAACTTGACGGGCTTGCAGGAAGAGACGACGGCAAAATTCTCGCTACAAGGGGCAGCGGAACAGTAGGTTATGATATAACGGAACTTTTTGAAAAAGGGCTTGAGCCTATAGGGGGCAGAGGCGGCGGACTGGGCGAGATTGTTGTCGTAAATTCTTATTTTAAAAAATATCTTGCCGGTCAATTCGTGCATCCGAGAAATATGGTTGCGGGAGTCGCTGCTGCGGATAATCTTAACGAGTTTGCAAAAACGACTTTTGCGGAAAAAAAGATTCATTTTGTTCCTTATATTTTTTTGAATAGATGGACGGGAACAGGGGAAGAGTTGCTTGAAAATTCGGAAAAAATTTTTGAAGAACTGGCAAAAAAAACCGATTATCCGATGGATGGAATGGCAGTTTGCACTCAAGACGAGGAGATAAAAAAATATATGGGGGCTACCGCAAACGCTTACAGATGGCAGATAGCGGTAAAAACAAAAGGGGAAATAGGCGTTACAACGGTAAAAGATATTATTTGGCAGGTGGGAAGAACTGGTAATATAACCCCTGTATTGTTAGTAGAACCTTTGCATCTTTCCGGAGCTACCATAAGACGCATTACGGCTCATCATGCGGGAATGGTTCAAAATGAAGAAATCGGCAAGGGCGCGGTAATAGAGGTTATAAGAAGCGGCGAAGTAATTCCGAAATTAGAAAAGGTTATAAAAAAGTCTTTAGAATTCAATATGCCTGTCGAATGCCCCTCGTGCGGTTTAAAAACGGCATGGAATAACGATTTTTTAAAATGCGAAAATTATAACTGCAAAGCCCGGATAGAACAAAGAATAAGCCATTGGTTTAAAACTTTAGGTAATGCGGATTGGTTTGGAATTAAAACCGTCCGAAAGCTTGTTAAAGCCGGTTACGATGATATAAAAAAGATATATTCTTTAAAAGAAGCCGATTTTGTTAATATAGGTTTTGGACCTGTTCAATCTAAAAATTTTATGCTCTCTCTTATAACAAGCCGAAAAAAAAATATTGAAGACTGGCGTTTTCTTGCGGCTTTTGGAATTGTTAATCTTGGAATAGGAGAAAGCATTAAGCTACTTTCTTATGTAAGCCTTGAAAACATCTCTATGGCAACCGCTGAATTTCTTGAAAATGTAGAAGGATTCGGACCTATTACAAGCCTGTCTATAGCGGAAGGGGTAAAGAAAATATCAGACGATTTAAATTATATGCTCGCTTTGGGTTTTAATCTTGCAAAGACGCCAAAGGCTTCGGAAATTAGAAGTAAAACTTCGCCTGTCGCGGGAAAACGCATTATATTTACGGGCAAAATGGAAGCAGGAACAAGAGAAGATATGCAGATTAAGGCAAGGAAGTTAGGCGCTACGATTCAAACCGCCATAGCGAAAAATACAAACTGGCTTATATGCGGAACAAATGCCGGAGCCTCTAAATTAAATAAGGCAAAGAAACTTAAAATAGCTACGCTGTCCGAAAAAGAGTATATTGATCTGCTGAAACGATAGCAAATTATACGGAATGGAAGGGAATGGGAAAATAATAAAGGGATTTTTCGCTTTGCTTAATAAAAAGGGCTTTTTATATTAGCAGAAACTTTTTTACCAACAAGCGCTACGAGGGAGAAATTGCATAATTAAATGATAAACGGAGGAGGAGAGGAGTCGCTGTAAATAGAAACTGTTAGACGCAAAAGATATAAAAAATACCCGAAACTCAAAGATCTTGATTTTTTTTAGCTTCAGGTATTCTCTATATTTAATTTTTTTTATTAATTTTATTAAACAGCTTCGGCTAGTTTTTT
>JAOZTP010000095.1 GCA_029939135.1 Desulfobacterales bacterium | reverse complement strand
TTGTAGCTTTAGATACTGAGATTGATTATGATGAGAAAGAAAAGATTATAATAAGAATTTTTACGCCCGCAGGAACAAGAGATTTTCCCCTAACGCTTAAACTTGGAAGAGATCCAGAATGGGGCTGCTATGGTTAGTATTTTTAAAAAGCCGTTACAAAAACCAAAAAAACAACCCGCAACAATTCAATATAACTCAAATCATTATTGACTAACCCGCCGTATAGTATTATTAATTTTACGCTTTTATTTTCCATACAAAAAACTACCGGCGATTTAACAAAACCGGTAAAAATAGAAAAAGACAGAATAATATCAATAAATAATTGAAGGTTTTAAAATGTCCGATAACAAAAACATAAAACAGGAACTGCCTAAAATAGATTTTTCCACCTTTATAAATTCCATTGCGGCTTCGGCGCTGGTTAATCTCGGAATAATGCAGGATACTGTCGGAAAAAGCGGAAAAAATCTACTTTTGGCGCAACAGTCAATAGATATACTCGGCGTTCTACAGAAAAAAACAGAAAACAACCTTACCAACGAAGAACAGAATCTTTTAATAAACCTCTTGCACGATTTAAGGCTTGCTTATGTAAAAGCCGAAAAAGATTCGTAATTTTCAAATAAAAACAACATAGAGATTTCCCGCTTTGCCAAGCAAAACAGGCTTTATATTTTTACCGCCTTATTTTGACAAACCCGGCAAAGAAAAATCTCGTAACTAAGAAAGAAAAAATAAATGAAAAAAAATTTAAATAAGTTACTTTCGGTTACTTTTGCTTTATTTTTTATTTTATTAACAACCGCTTTTTCCTCCTTCGGATACGCAGAAGAAAAAAAAGCCGTCCGAATGATGCCTCAAAGCTTTGCGGAACTTGCCGAGACGGTTATGCCCTGCGTTGTAAACATCAGCGCCGTTAAAACTATACAAGGAGGAAGCCCTTTATCAAAACATTACTTTTTTAACAGTCCTTTTGGTAAAAACGATCCTATGAATGAATTTTTTGAAAAGTTTTCCAGAGAAAATAATCAAAAAGAGCGTAAAGAAACAAGTCTTGGCTCCGGTTTTATAATAGACGAAGAGGGTTACATAGTTACCAACAATCACGTTATAAAAAATGCGGATGAAATAAAAGTAAAAATAAAAGACGGCAAAGAGCTTGAAGCCGAAATAATAGGACGAGATCCGGAAACCGACCTTGCCCTTATCAAAGTAAAAACAAACGAAAAACTTAACGCCATAAAAATAGGCGATTCCAAACGATTAAGAGTAGGCGAGTGGGTAGTTGCCATAGGGAGCCCCTTTGGGTTGGAACATACCGTAACGGCAGGTATTGTAAGCGCAAAAGGAAGAGTGATAGGATCAGGTCCTTACGATGATTTTATTCAAACCGACGCTTCCATTAATTTTGGAAACAGCGGCGGACCCCTAATAAACATGGACGGCGAAGTAATAGGCATAAATACCGCAATTATAGCCGGAGGAAACGGAATAGGCTTTGCAATACCCATGAATCTTGCAGGAGATATAATTCAACAATTAAAACAACATGGAGAATACGCAAGAGGCTGGCTCGGCGTTCAAATACAGAATTTAACCGAAGAGCTTGCCGAATATAAAGGCTTAAAAGATACAAAAGGGGTTCTTATCGGCAAAGTATTCCCGGGCGATCCCGCAGATAAAGCCGGCATAAAAGCAAACGACATAATCGTACAAGCAGACGGCAAAAAAATAGAAACCTCAAGAGAACTTTCCGCCACAATAGCCGGAATTAAAGCGGGCAAAGCAATCAACGTAACGGTTTTGCGAAACGGCGATAAAAAAACCTTTAAAGTTGAAATAGCAAAAAGAGAAAGCGAAAAACTATCATCTTCCGAATATAACGGGAAAGAAGCGGAAACAGACGAGCTTGGAATAAACGTCTCAGACATTACGCCGGAAATAATGAAAAAAATTGGCATAACAGATAAAGAAGGCGCCATTATACTTGATATGAATCAGGATAAAAAAGGCTTCAAAGCAGGTTTGGCAAAATTCGATATTATAAAAGAGATAAATCGTAAAATTATAAAATCAAAAGCGGATTATAAGGCTGCGGTTAAAAAGATTAAAACCGGAGAAACAATAAAATTTTACGTCAAAAGAGCAAGCAGAGGCTATATGGTTGTTAAACTTATAAAATAAACATCAAACAATGTAGAGACGTTGCATCCGACGTCTCTACATTATATCTATAAAACAAAATGAAAATCCTGTCTCCCGCAAAAATAAACCTATATCTTAAAATAAAAAATAAAAGACCAGACGGTTATCATAACATCGAAACCCTTATATGCCCTATAGAAATATTTGACTCCCTATCTTTTATCTTTGACCAACAAACAATTTCGGTAAAATGCAATCCCGAAATATGCTCGCAAGAAAATAACCTTGCTTTTAAAGCGGCAAATCTTTTTTTTAAAGAAGCAAAAATAAAAGCCGGAGTAAAAATAATAATCAATAAAACAATACCCGCAGGAGCCGGACTGGGCGGAGGCAGCGGAAACGCCGCTGCGGTTCTTTCCGCTTTAAATAAACATTATAAGACTTTTTCAATTGAAAAGTTAGAAAAAATAGGCTTTAAAATAGGAGCGGACGTTCCTTTTTTCATTCGTTCAAAACCGGCTATCGCAACAGGCGCAGGCGAAAAACTTTACGAATATAAAGGGCTTTATCCTTTTAATATTGTTGTTGTTTATCCCTGTTTTGAAGTGTCAACCTCATGGGCTTATGAAAAGTTTAACGAAATTAAAAAGAATTTAAGATTGACAAATACTAAAAAGAGAAATAAATATCCATCTTTTATAAATCAAAAGAATAAAATTTATATTGAAAATGATCTTGAACAGGCTGTCGAGCCAAGTTATCCGCAAATATCGGATATAAAAAAAGATTTCATCCGAAACAAAGCGGATAAAACCTTAATGACAGGAAGCGGCTCTGCTGTGTTCGGTATTTTTAACAATTTTAAAACGGCAACAAAGGCTTTTGAATATTTTTTAAAAAATAAAAGGTTAATCGTTTTTAATACAAAATTAATCGTTTAATAATAATTTTGATTATCGAAGTAAAAAAATATTTTATATTGGGGCGTCGTCAAAGGGTAAGACACAAGGTTTTGGATCTTGCATTTGGGGGTTCGAATCCTCCCGCCCCAGCCAAACATATTAAAAAATAATATATTTCCGTTTTTATATAAAAACGTCAGAGAAAATTTATGAATAACGATATAATGCTTTTCACCGGCAACTCCAATTATCAGCTTGCTCAAGCGGTATGCAAATATATACAACTACCTCTTGGCAGCGCTAAAGTGGATAGATTTAGCGATGGAGAAATCAGAATAGAAATCAATGAAAACGTCCGACTTAAAGATATTTTTATCATTCAATCCATATCTCCTCCCGTAAATGAAAATCTCGTAGAGCTTCTAATGATGTTAGACGCTTTTAAACGATCTTCGGCAAGAAGAGTAACCGCTGTTATACCATATTACGGTTATGCGCGTCAGGATAAAAAAGTAGAGCCCAGAGTTCCGATAAGCGCAAAACTTATCGCCGATCTTATTACTACGGCAGGCGCAAACCGAGTTATTACAATGGATCTACATACGGGGCAGATACAAGGTTTTTTCGACATCCCTGTGGACAACCTCTTTGCCGCTCCAGTATTATTAAAACATATGAAAAGCCATTTTAAAGAATCGCTTGTTATAGTATCTCCGGACGCCGGAGGCGTAGAAAGAGCGCGGGCATTTGCAAAACGTCTTAATAACGCAGGACTTGCCATTATCAACAAGCGTAGAGACGAACCTAATAAAGTAAAGGCTATGGAAGTTATAGGAGACGTTAAAGATAAAATCGCAGTGATATTAGACGACATGGTAGATACCGCCGGCACTTTAACCGAAGCGACGAATCTATTATTAAGCAAAGGAGTGAAAAAAGTATACGCATGCTGCTCCCATCCGGTTTTATCGGGTCCTGCAGTTAAAAGAATATCGGATTCGAATTTGGAAAGCCTTATAGTTACCGATACAATACCGTTATCCGACCATGCCGTAGAATGCGGCAAAATAAAAGTCCTTTCCATCTCGGAACTTCTCGGAGAAGCGATTATCAGAAGCCATACGGGCGATTCGGTTAATTCGCTGTTCGTATAAATTTTTAAAAGGAGAAAAAGTTTTGGAACTACTTAAACTTGAAGCAAACATCAGAAAAACGACCGGAAATAGCCCGGCGAGAAGACTTCGGCAAGAGGGAAAAATGCCGGCTGTTTTATACGGAAATAAAACCGAAAACATCTTATTGACGCTCAATGCCCAAGACATTCAAACCGCTTTAAAAAATAGAGCGAGCAGTCAGATTATTTTTAACCTTATAATTGAGAACGGCTCTGAAAAAACGGTTATGTTTAAAGAATTGCAGCGTCATCCCGTAAGTTTGGTTTATCTGCATGCAGATCTTTATGAAATAGACATGAAGAAAACAATAAAAACAACAATTCCGGTTACGACAAAAGGAAAATCAATAGGGATTGAGAACGGCGGCATATTACAAATAATAAGACGCGAAATAGAAATCTTTTGTCTGCCTACCGACATACCAGAATCGATTGAGTTAGATATAAGCGAGCTTGATATAGGCGATTCAATCCATATAGACGAAATAAATTTGGGCGAAAACATTGAAATACCCTTTGAGCAAAAATTTACCGTATTAACCATATCAACTCCTATGGCAGAAGAAGAGGTAGAGGAGGAGGAAGGCGAAGAGATTGAAGGCGAAGAGATTGAAGGCGAAGAGACTGCCGAAGAAGAAAAAGAGGATAAAAATAAAGAAAAATAATAGCGGTATCCGCTTATAAATGAGCGAAAAAATAAAAATAATAGCCGGACTCGGCAATCCGGGTACAAAATATATTCATACCCGCCATAATGCGGGCTTTGATATAATAGAGGCGGTCGCTCAAACTTACTCTATAAATATTAATAAAAAAAAGTTTAATTCTTTATATTCGAAAAATATAATCGAAAACAAACAGGTTATACTCGTAAAACCGACTACATACATGAATTTAAGCGGTTTTCCGATTAAAAAGTTTTCCGATTATTACAATATAAAACATACGGATATAATAATTATTCATGATGATATAGATCTTTTATTAGGCAGAATAAAAATAAAAGAAAAAGGAGGAGACGGAGGACATAAAGGCGTCCGATCAATAATAGACGCTCTCGGAGATAATAATTTTATACGAGTTCGTTTCGGCGTAGGAAGACCTGAAACCGAAAAAAAAACCGAAGTATCCGATTATGTTCTTAAATCTTACGACTATTTCGAGAAAAAAAATATAAAAAGTCTAATAGATAAAGCAAAAGAAGCGGCTATATCAATACTTTTAGAAGGCGTTGAAGATAGTATGAACTATTTTAATAGGAAATAATATATTATTGTTGATTTTTCAAAAATGGAGGAAAAATGGAAAATTTAGTGTGGAGTTGTACACTTGTGGGCGTCGTAGGCGTAATTTTTTCTATCTTTCTAGCGGCGAGCGTAAAAAAGGCTCCTGCAGGGAATGAAAGAATGAATGAAATAGCTGATGCCATAAAGGCTGGAGCCATAGCATATCTTAATCGTCAGATGAAGAGCATGCTGGTAGTAGGAATTATTCTTGCTATAATCATCTTCTTTGCGCCCGGATACGGCGGATACGCCTGCTTTGGATTTGCTTTAGGCGCCGTAGCCTCGTTTATGGCGGGCTACGTAGGAATGAGAGTTTCTGTTATTGCTAACGTTCGAACTGCCGAAGCCGCAAGAAGCGGATTAAATGCGGGGCTTATGATGGCGTTTAGAGGAGGCTCGGTTACGGGAATAATAGTAGCCTCTCTTGCTCTTACCGTATGCGCCGGACTTTTCGGTCTTCTTACCTCTTTAGGGCTGGATCCTAAGAAAATATCCGTAGCGCTTATAGCTCTCGGTTTCGGAGGAAGCCTTATATCCATCTTTGCAAGACTTGGAGGCGGAATCTTTACAAAAGGAGCTGACGTAGGCGCAGACTTAGTCGGCAAAATAGAAGCCGGCATTCCGGAAGACGACCCCAGAAATCCGGCTACCATAGCGGATAACGTAGGGGATAACGTAGGGGACTGCGCCGGTATGGCTGCAGACCTTTTTGAAACCTATGCGGTTACTACGGTTGCGGCAATGGTTCTTGCCGAAATCCTTTTCAAAGGCTCTACTGCCGTTATAGTATTCCCGCTTGTTCTCGGAGCTATATCAATTGTGGCTTCAATGATAGCGATATTTTTCGTAAGATTGAAAGAAGGCAGCGACTATATAATGGGCGCTCTTTATAAAGGAATGTTCGGTTCCGCAATCATTGCGGGTATAGCATTCTATTTCGCAACCAATAAACTTTTAGCAGGTCTTGAAGGCATAAATACTACCTCAATATATCTTTCGGCTTTAGTCGGACTCATATTAACAGTTATTATAGTTTTCATTACCGAATATTATACGGGACTAAAAAAACCGGTTAAAGATATAGCGGAAGCTTCGACTACGGGACACGGCACAAATATTATCAAAGGACTTGCGGTAAGCATGCAGTCAACTGCTCTGCCCGTTCTTGCAATATGTGCGGCAATATATGCGGCAAACGCTCTCGGCGGACTTTACGGAATTGCCACCGCCGCTGTTTCAATGCTTTCTATGACAGGCATGGTTATTGCAATAGACGCTTACGGACCTATTACCGATAATGCCGGAGGAATTGCGGAAATGGCTGAAATGGACGAAAGCGTCCGAGCGGTTACCGATCCTCTTGACGCCGTAGGAAATACTACAAAAGCCGTAACAAAAGGTTATGCAATAGGCTCCGCAGGACTTGCAGCGCTTGTTTTGTTTTCGGCATATACTCAGGAATTCGAACATCTCGGAAGAAAACTCACTTTTGATCTTTCCGATGTTAACGTATTAATCGGGCTCTTTCTCGGCGGACTGCTTCCCTTCTTATTCGCCTCTATGGCAATGACTGCTGTAGGCGAAGCCGGTCATGCGGTTGTTCAAGAAGTAAGAAGACAGTTCAAGGAAATCAAAGGAATCATGGAAGGGAAAGCAAAACCGGACTATGCGGCATGCGTTGACATAGTAACCAAGTTTGCTTTATCCAAAATGATGGTTCCGGCGCTCCTTCCGGTTCTTACTCCAGTTTTGGTAGGTTTTATACTCGGACCTCAAGCTCTCGGAGGACTTCTTATAGGAAGTATTACAACCGGACTATTTGTAGCCATCTCTATGACTACAGGCGGAGCGGCATGGGATAATGCTAAAAAATACATTGAAGACGGCAATCATGGCGGCAAAGGTAGCGAAGCTCATAAAGCGGCTGTTACCGGCGATACTGTAGGCGATCCCTACAAAGATACCGCAGGTCCCGCTATCAATCCTATGATAAAAATATTAAACGTTGTAGCGTTACTTCTTATACCGTTTTTATAATAGGTTAAACTTTTCAATAATAAAAAAGGATTGGCGTTCTACGTCAATCCTTTTTTTATTGATTACTATTACAAATAATGGTATATAAAAAAAAAAATGAAAGAGGTAAAATAATATATGATCTCTCAAGACCAGAAGCATACAAACGCAAAAATGTTTAAAGTAAATGATATGGCTGTTTATCCGGCTCATGGAGTCGGCATTATAGAAAAAATCGAGAGTAAAAAAATAAGCGGCAAGCAGCAAAATTTTTATATAATGAACATCATCGAAAATAATATAAAAATTATGATACCCGTGGATAATGTCCGCAACATAGGCGTAAGAAAAGTTATAAAAGCCGATTACATCCCAGAAGTTTATAAAGTTCTTAGAAATATAGAAGATTTTTATATAGACCGTCAAACATGGAACAGAAGATACAAAGAATATACGGATAAATTAAAAGCGGGTTCTATTTTAAGCGTAGCCGAAGTTTTCAGAGACCTTTACATATTAAAACTAACCAAAACCCT